>NZ_JBKQOT010000315.1:0-4897 GCF_052145395.1 Roseiarcus sp. | reverse complement strand
CGCTCCCGTCGTCGGTGGCGGGTAGGGATGGCACGCGATTAAAATACAGGCCCGGCCTAGCCCTTCGCACAAACAGTCGCGTTGCGCGCAAATGCCCCCCGTTCCCTCCGTCCTTGCCGGTGCCAGTGCAACGCCCCTAATCGGCCGTGCGTGCCCAGGTAGCCGACCATGTACGCGCGGCTGCGGCAAGCCCATTCATCGCTTATCCGTGTGACTTCATGACCCCTGAAACCCCGGTTTGATCGGGGTCCCGGTCACGCGAATACCTGGTTTCATGGCGAGCGGTCGGCACCCCTTTAGTTCGTCGGCGGCGCAAGCCCAGGACGGTCCCTTGGTCCACGGCTGTGCTCTGCCTCGTTTCCGGAAGGATCGGAGAGGACCCGGGCCGGAGGGGCGTTTGGTGCACTATAGCCCCATCCTCCCCAGAAACCCCAATCCGCCGGGACATCCGGGTATCTCGTCGACGAAGGCGAGCTTGTGGGCGAATTTCGGGTTGATCTCCGGGTCGGGCTCGTCACCCCCGGCGGGCACGTAGAAATTGTGCAGCTCCACGTCCTTGAGCGCACCGTCGAGGACGACCCGCAGGTGGCGCGCGTCGCCTTTCTGGCAGAAGTCGCGCACCGAATGCGAAGCGAAGGGCGCGCGCGAGACGATGGCGACGCCGTGATAGCCCTTCTGGCCGCTGATCGCGATGTGGCGGTAGCCGGCGTCGCGGAACGCTCCGTGCGGGAAGTTGGCGTCCGGACACTTCGTCTCCTGCAGGCAGAGCACGTCGGGCGCCTTTTGGGCGAGGTAGCGGGTCACCAGGTCGATGCGCAGGCGGACCGAGTTGATGTTCCAGGTGGCGACGGAGAAGTCCAAGGGCGGCCTCGCGGGGTGAAAGCGCCACAAGCCCCAGACGCGGCGGCGGCGCAAGGGCGGAGCGGGGCTTGCCCACAAGGAGCGGCGTTGGTTTCGAGGCGTCGCGCGGGCCCCATAGACGCGGTCGTTGACCGCGAAGAGCAACATCTCGAACCGCCTCAAGGTCGACGACCGCGTCGATGAGGCGAGGGACCGGACTGCCCAGCGGATGGCGGGAGCGACGTTTTGCGGACGTAGCAACCTACATCCTTGGACGCCTCAATTTGGCGAGGAAGCGGACCTACAGGGATCGCCAGGGAAGGCGCGGAGTCCGCCCGGAACGGACATCGCCGTCGGCGCTGTCGAGGCCGACAATCCAGTGCGGTTCATCGACGCCTTCGTCGACGGGCTTAATGAACGGGTGGCGGCGAAGGCAACGGGCGTCACAATCTGGATTTTGATTTCTCTCGATTTTAGTTTACAATGTAAGCGCCTCGCGTATCGCGAGGGTGGCTGGAGGAGTTCGCTATGAAACTTAAGACAGTGCTTGCGGCGGCGGCCGTTGCGCTCGTGGCGCCCGGCATCGCGAATGCTGCGCTGGAAAAGTTTGATTTCACTGGGTCGTTCAACGGCGGGACATTGACCGGCAGTGAGTTGCTCGACGTTAATTCGAGCGGCTTGGCGACTTCCGGCTCAACGACGATCTCGGGTCCCGGGCTGCCAACCGGCGGCGCGACGCTCGGTCTGGCGCCGGTCGGGGCCACTTATGAGGCCGGAGATGGAACCGACCTTTTTGGCCAGGACAACATGATCCCGATTACCAGCAACGGCTTCACCTTCGGGACGAACGCGCCGGCCAGTTTGGGGGGCGGGTACACGTTCGGCTTCTCGCTTGGCGGCGAAGTAGGCGGGTGCGCCAGCACCGACGCTTGCGGCTTCGTCGCAGGCCCCGGCGGATCGGGCAATCTGTACAACGCGACTGGAGCGCTGACGTTCACCGCGGGTGCGGTCCCCGAGTCATCGACTTGGGCAATGATGGTGCTCGGGTTCAGCGTCCTTGGATTCGCGGCGTTCCGCAAAGACCATACCGCACGCGCAATCGCCTGATATCGGACAAGCCCTTCAAAAACTGGGCCGTCTTCGGGGCGGCCCTTTCGATTCCAGCGAGGTCAGAATCAACTGCATCCTGAATCCGCAGGCGCGGGCGCAAAGTCGGGCGCCAATCGTTTGATGTTGACCACTCGTTCGCTTTAGCCGGCCCGCTTATCGGCCTTCACGCGGCGAGCAATCGCCTCGTCTTTTTTCCGCGCGTCGCTGGTTGCGGCGGCGTTCAGCATGTCGGCCGCGTCCTTTTCTTCCGCGGCGAGATCGCCGGGCTTCGGGGCGGTCTCCGGAGTCGCCGTCAACCCCAGGTCGTCGGGCTTCTTCCCGTTGTTCCTGGCCGCGGCTGCGAAGGTCTCCAGCGCTTCCGGCATGCGCTCGTCCTTGGCTGGCTTGGTCATGGTTTTCTCCCTGGTCTCTTCAGCCAACGCCGGGAGCGAGCGGAACGTTCCCACGCGGCAGCGGTCTGCGCGTTCCCGAATGGCATGTGGAAAGATCTTCGTAAAATCAGAATATCGTGTTACTGTCCTATTTGCAGTCAGAAATCAGAAGCGGCGAGCAAGGCACAATGGACATGAGGTTCGAGGCGGCGCCGGCGCCGAAGCGGCGGCCGGGGATGAGGGCGCTCCGGCAGAGGCGGGTTTTGGCGCGGATGCGCGAGGGCTGGCCCTACGAGGAGATCGCGCGCGCGGAAAAGGTGACAGTCGACCGGGTGCGGAAGATCGTCGCCAAGATCCTCAAGAAGCGCGTGATCGACGACGATTCAGACCATGCGCGCGTCCAGCTCGCACGGCTCGAGGCGGCGCTTCAGTCGGCGGGCGAGGCGGTCGCCGACGGCGACATCCGGGCGATCGGGCCCTATCTGCGCGTGCTCGACCGGGTCGACCGCTACCGCGGCGTGGCGGCGGTGCGGCGCTTCGAAGGCGACCACGCGCGCCAAAAACTGCTCGCCAAGCTCAACCGGATGGCCGAAGCCCAGGACGAGGAGAGGGTCGAGAAGGAGCGCGCCCGCCGCCTCGCGGAGTCGCTCGCCGACTCCTCGATCGGCGAGGAAGAGGGCTACGCGTCGGAGGACGCGCGATTCTATCAGAACCACGGGGTAAGCGTTTGAGAACGCTGAAAACACGGGTGAATAAGGGCGTCGTTCCGAGCGCTGAACGGGCGCCGAACGCGCTCCGAACGCGGTCCGAACGCGCCCCGAACGGGGCTGAACGGGCGCCGGGTCGCGTTGGCGGCGCCTCGAAACCGCCGCCGTCGCGGTCGTCCGGCGCCTGTGGTAAGCGCATGCCGCTGGGCTCGAGGGGATCGGTCATGGGCGCGTTGTCGCTGAACGACATTGGATTGAAATACGGAACCGACAAGTCTTCCGCCACGCACGACTACCTCAGCTTTTACGAATTCTTCCTGGAGAAGAAACGAAATTCGCAGGTGTCCATCCTCGAGGTCAGCGTCCTGGACGGTCAATCCCTAAAGACCTGGGAAGAGTATTTCCCCAAGGCCAAACTCGTCGGCGTCGACATCGCCCAGGGGGCGAAGCGCTTCGAGGGCGGCAGGATCGCGATCGAAATCGCCGATCAGTCGAACATCGAGCAGATGTGCGCGGTTGCGCTGAAGCATGGTCCGTTCGACGTGGTCATCGAGGACGGATCCCACGTCTGCGAGCACCAGATCACAACTCTGAAGACGTTGTTCCCGTTCGTTCGTGAGGACGGGATCTATATTGTCGAGGACCTTCAAACCAACTACGGCGACATGCTGGTCGATTACAGAGGCGTATCCTCGATCACATGCGTCGATTACGTCAAGATGTGGCTGGATTTGCGCGTTGCCGACGACCAGATTGACATAGGGAAAGTCGAGGATGCGTTTCTGAGGACCTACGGACGCGCGATACAGTCGATAACTTTCTACCGCCGCGCGTGCCTGATCAAGAAGGACTACCGAAACGTAGCGTTTTCCTATGATTCTGTTCTCGTCGACGACAAGGTGCATGCCAAATCGAAGGGCGTAACGGTTCTCGCCCACCTGAGTTTCGTCGGCGACGTTTACAACGCCAACGGCTGCGCGAACGGCTCGGCGGCCGGGTCCATGCGAGAGGTCCAGGGACTTTCCATCAGCTCAAGCCTCGGCGTGCTGCAATACAAGGCGATGGGCTTGGACGGCGCGTGGACCGACTGGGTCGACGAAGGCGCGTTCGTCGGCACGCGCGGCAAGTCGCAGTTTCTCGCCGGCCTCGCGGTCCGCGTCAAAGGCAATCGCGAGAAGACGCTGACCGTGCGGACGACGTGTCGCTTCGGCGACGGCGGGGCGCCGGCGACCGCCGTCGACGGCGAGGAATGCAGATCCGGCGACGGCCGTCCGCTTTGCGCCGTCCAGGTCGATCTGGCGCCGAGGGCGTGAGCGGCGGGTTTGCGGGGCTTGTCGGCAGGGACGGCGGTCAGCCGGCGTCGCGCAACACCTCGCGGACCTTTTCGGCCAGTTCCTCGGCCGTGTAGGGCTTCTTGAGCCAGGCGCCGGCCTTGAGGCCGAGGCGGGCTATGGCGGGCTCGGCGTAGCCGGAGGTGAACAGAACCTTGAGCGCGGGTTTCATCGCCAGCGCCGCCCGCGCGAGCTCCAGGCCGGTCATGCCGCCGGGCATGACCATGTCGGTGAAGACGAGCGCGATATCCGGCCTCGCTGCCAGCTGAGCCATGGCGGCCGTGCCGTTGTCGGCCTCGAGGACCTCGTAGCCGAGGCCTCGCAGACGCCGGATCAGCACCCGGCGGAGCCGCGGGTCGTCCTCGACCAGAAGGACGGTCTCCGTGCCCTTCGGCAGCTCCGGCCGCGGACCGTTGGCCGCCTGCGCGCCCTCGGACGGCGCGCTCTCCGCGTGCGGCAGGAAGATGCGCACGCTCGTCCCGCGTCCCGGCTCGCTGTAGAGCTGGATGTGCCCGCCGGATTGCTTGACGAAGCCATA
>NZ_JBKQOT010000314.1:0-4932 GCF_052145395.1 Roseiarcus sp. | reverse complement strand
CAAGCATTTCACCTGCATCTCGCTCGATCCGCGCGGCGCGGGCGAAAGCGACAAACCCGACGGCGCCTATTCGACGGAACTCTTCGCCGATGACATCGCCGCGCTCATGCACGTCATAGGGCTGGAGCGGGCGCATGTCAGCGGCTTGTCACTCGGCGCAGCGACCGGCCTGTGGCTCGCCAGCAAGTATCCCGGGCGCGTCAAGTCCTTGTCTCTCCATAGCTGCTGGACCAGGACCGATCCCTTTCTCAAGACCGTCGTCGAAGGGTGGCAGACGATCGCGAAGGGGCTCGGCAGCGTCCCCGAAATGGTCATCCAAGGCATCTTTCCCTGGTGCTTCACGCCAGAGTTCTACGCCGCCAAGCCCGACACCATCGATCAGCTCGCGGCCTTCGTCCGCAGCCGACCGCAACAGCCGCTCGACGCCTTCGCCCGCCAGGCGAACGCCGTGATCGGGCATGACGCGCTCGCCCGGCTCGGCAGGATCGCCGCCCCGACCCAGATCACCTTCGGCCGGCATGACATGGTCACGTCGACCCGCTTCGCCGAACCGCTGAAGACGGGAATCGGCGGCAGCGAGATCGTCGTTTTCGAGACCTGCGCCCATGCGCCGATCTATGAAAGCGTCGCAGAATTCAACGAGAAGACGCTTGCGTTCTTGCGCGCGCACACGGGCTGAGCGACAGGACGTCGCGGCGGCGAGGGTCTGGGGGCGCGAGATAGGCGCCTGACGCTGGCCGCATTAGGATTGCCGGTCAGCCGCTTGTCGTGCGTCCGGGAATCGCCATGTCCGTCAGTCCTTTCGCCGCGTTTCGTTCCGAGATCGTCGATCAGACCCCCTTGCGCGCCGCGATCACGGCGGCCTATCGACGACCCGAGCCGGAATGCGTGCCGCCGCTCCTCACGCTCGCCGCGCTCACTCCCGGCGAAGCCGAGCGGGTCGAGGCGCTGGCGCGCAGCCTCGTCACCCGGCTGCGGGCGAAGACACGCTCGAGCGGCGTCGAGGGGCTCATCTACGAATATTCTCTGTCGAGCCAGGAAGGCGTCGCGCTGATGTGCCTCGCCGAGGCGCTGCTGCGCATTCCCGACGCCGCCACGCGCGACGCGCTCATCCGCGACAAGCTCGCCCCGGGCGACTGGCGCGCCCATGTCGGCGCCAGCCCGTCCCTGTTCGTCAACGCCGCGACCTGGGGCCTCGTGCTCACCGGGAAACTGGTCGGCACAAGCAGCGAGCAGGGCCTCGGCGCGGCGCTGACGCGGCTCATCGCCCGAGGCGGCGAACCGATCATCCGGGCCGGCGTCGACGTCGCCATGCGGCTGATGGGCGAGCAGTTCGTCACCGGCCGCACCATCGACGAGGCGATAAACGCGAGCCGCGAGCGGGAGGCGAAGGGGTTCACCTTCTCCTACGACATGCTGGGCGAGGCGGCGACCACCGCCGAAGACGCAGCGCGCTATCTCGGCGAATACGAACGCGCCGTGCACGCCATCGGCCGCGCTGCGCGCAAGCGCGGCATCTACGAGGGGCCGGGCGTGTCGATCAAACTGTCGGCGCTGCATCCGCGCTACCAGCGCATCAAGCGCGCGCGGGTCATGAACGAGCTTCTGCCCCGCATCAAACATCTTGCCGCACTCGCCCGTTCCTACGATATCGGCCTCAACATCGACGCCGAGGAGGCCGAGCGGCTCGACCTGTCGCTCGACATCCTCGAAGCGCTGAGCCTCGACCAGGGTCTGGTGGGGTGGAATGGGCTCGGCTTCGTCATCCAGGCCTACGGCAAGCGCTGCGTCTTCGTGGTCGACTGGCTCGTCGACCTCGCCCGGCGCGCTCGCCGGCGCCTGATGATCCGGCTCGTCAAGGGCGCCTACTGGGACTCGGAGATCAAGCGCGCCCAGACGGAAGGACAGGACGGGTTTCCGGTTTTCACCCGCAAGGTCCATACGGACGTCAGCTATCTCGCGGCGGCCCGGAAGCTGCTCGCCGCGCCGGACGCGGTCTATCCGCAGTTCGCGACCCACAACGCTCAGACGCTCGCCTCGGTCCTGACCATGGCCGGGTCGAATTTCTATCGCGGGCAGTATGAGTTCCAGTGCCTGCACGGCATGGGCGAGCCGCTGTACGAGGAGGTGGTCGGACGCGACAAGCTCGACCGCCCGTGCCGGGTCTATGCGCCGGTCGGCTCGCACGAGACGCTGCTCGCCTATCTCGTGCGCCGGCTGCTCGAGAACGGTGCCAACACGTCGTTCGTCAACCGCATCGCCGATGCGAGCATTTCCGTCGACGACCTGGTGGCTGACCCGGTCGCAGTCGCGAGCCGCATTCAACCGATCGGTGCGGCGCACGCGAAGATTCGCTCGCCGCGCGCGCTCTACGGCGCCGAGCGTCTCAACTCGCGCGGGCTCGACCTTTCGAGTGAACATCGGCTTGCGACGCTGGCCGATAGGCTGGAAGCGAGCGGACGCGCCGTCCGTCGCGCCTTCCCTCCAGGCGCCACGGGAAGCGACGCGGGCGATCCGGTGTTGAACCCGGCCGATCACTCGGACGTGGTGGGCCACGTACGCGCCGCGCGACCCGAGGAGATCGCCGCAGCGATCGACGCCGCGATGCGGGTGGGCCCCGCGTGGGCGGCGACGCCGCCAAATGAGCGCGCCGGCGTCCTGCGCGGGGCGGCTGACGCGCTCGAGGCCGCGACGGACGATCTCGTCGGGCTCATTGTGCGCGAGGCCGGAAAGACCTTCGCCAACGCCGTGGCCGAGGTGCGCGAGGCGGTGGACTTCCTCCGCTATTACGCGGCGGAAGCGGTAAGAGTCCTGAATCCTGGCGCATCGCCCGTCGGGGTCGTCGCCTGCATCAGCCCATGGAACTTTCCCCTGGCGATTTTCACCGGACAGGTCGCGGCGGCTCTCGCCACGGGCAACGCGGTCCTCGCCAAGCCCGCCGAGGAGACGCCACTGATCGCGGCCGAGAGCGTCCGGATCCTGCACGCCGCCGGCGTCCCTGAGGACGCGCTCGCGCTCGTTCCGGGCGCGGGCGAGGTCGGCGCGGCGATCGTTCAGGACCCGCGCATTCAGGGCGTGGTCTTCACCGGCTCGACCGCGGTTGCGCGGCTGATCGAGAAGCAACTCGCCGGGCGGCTGACAGGGAGCGGCGCGCCTCTGCCGCTGATCGCCGAAACAGGCGGGATCAACGCGATGGTCGTCGATTCCTCCGCCTTGCCCGAGCAAGTTGCAGCCGACGTCATGGCGTCCGCTTTCGATTCGGCCGGCCAGCGCTGTTCGGCGCTGCGCATCCTATGCCTGCAGGAGGAGGTCGCCGACACGATGCTCGCGATGCTGAAAGGCGCGATGGCGGAACTCGAAGTCGGCGATCCGCGGCGCCTGTCGACCGACGTCGGACCGATCATCACCGCAGAAGCGCGCGGCGCCATCCAGGCTTATGTCGAGGCGATGCGCGGGCGCGGCTTCCCCGTCACCCAGGCTCAGGCGCCCGAGGCGGCGGCGCGCGGGACGTTCGTCACACCGGCGATCATCGAGGTGAACGCGGTCGCCGACGTCGAGCGCGAGGTGTTCGGCCCCGTGCTCCATGTGCTCCGCTACCGGCGCGAGGCGCTCGACGCGTTGATCGACGCCGTCAACGCCGCCGGCTACGGGCTCACCTTCGGCCTGCACACGCGGATCGACGAAACCATCGCGCGCGTCACCGAACGGATCGAGGCGGGCAACATCTACATCAACCGCAACATCATCGGCGCCACGGTCGGGGTGCAGCCGTTTGGCGGCTCGCGCCTTTCCGGAACCGGCCCGAAGGCCGGCGGCCCCTTGTATCTTTCGCGCCTCGTCGCCGAAACGCCTCCCGTCGCGCTGCAAGGCTTCGAGGGAGACGGCGCCGCGCTCGGCGCTTTGCGGGCCTTCATCGACTGGCTTCGCGCCTCGGGCCACGGGGCGGAGGCGGAGCGTTGCGTCGGGCTGATGGCGCGCTCGCCGCTCGGCGCGCGCGTGGAGCTTCCCGGGCCGGTCGGCGAACGCAATGTCTACGCCTTGCGCCGGCGCGGCCGCGTCGCGGCGCTCGCGGACAACGAGAGCGTCGCGCTCATCCAGGTCGGGACAATCCTGGCGACGGGCAATGACGCGGTCGTCAGCCCCGGAGTGGCGCCGGTGCTGGAAAGTCTGCCGCCAGAGTTCGGCCGGCGCATTCAAACGGTCCTAGCGCCTCTCGATGCGCCTTCTCTCGCCAGCGCGCTCATCGCTGGCGAGGCCGAGGTTATCGAAGACGCGTTGCGGCGTCTCGCCGCCCGGCCGGGACCGATCGTCAGAGTCCAGGCCTTGACCTTAGCTCGCCTCGCTGCGGGAGAGGACTACGATCTCTTGTCCCTGGTTGAGGAGCGGGCGACCGCGACCAACACCGCCGCCGCCGGCGGCAACGCCAGTCTGATGGCGATCGGGTGAACAAACCGGCAGCGGATTGAGAGCCCCGGATCGAACGGATCGAAACCGGCTCGCAGGAGACGTCCACGCGGCGGCGCGCCGGCGCTCCGATCAGTCAGTGAGCGCCGCGCCTCGAACCTTCGTCTTCGCCCGACGCGCCTGAGCCGGCGACGGTTTGGCGTCCGCCTCGGCGGGCGGCGGTTCGAGCAGCACGTAGTAAAGGTACTTCTCGAACTCCTCCGGGAAGTGACGCACGACCGCCTCAGGGTGCGGCGTCAGCGCAGCGTCTGTGATGAGGCCGAACTGCACCTTGCCGGCGTAGGACAGGATCGAAACGCCCATGCCTGTGTCGGCCGTCTGGGGCACCCAGAACAGCGACTGTTTGAGGACGCTGCCGGCGACGGTGAGCGGTTCAGGCGCGCCCGGCACGTTGGTCATCACCGCGGTCGAGCGGATGACGAGAAGGTCGAACAGCTGGTCCTGCACAATTTTCGGCAGGTAGCCGAG
>NZ_JBKQOT010000313.1:0-3236 GCF_052145395.1 Roseiarcus sp. | reverse complement strand
CTCGAAGCCAATGCGCCGGAACTCGCGTTACAGCATCGAAGTCGACGCACGGGGGCGGAGGGGGCCCGATGGTTTGCGCATTGACGCAAGCCTCATCGCGAATGACCTGACGGCGGCGCAGGCTCATGTTCTTGCCGGAGAGGTTCTCGAACGAATCACCGTGCCAACGTCGTCCGATGAAGAGTCTCCAACCACGGAGCCGGACGCCGCTATGAGAGCGCCAGTGCGGCTGCGAGCCATCGTCGACATGCCGCGCCGCTCATGGGCCTTCTGGCGGAAGGCGGGCGAGGTCTGCCGACGGCCGCGGCTTGTCAATACGTTCTCCGAGCGGGTTGGCTCACCGTCGCACGACTAGGGCTCGGCCTGGCGCCCCTGAACCCGCCCCGGGCCTGCGACTCGTTTTGAAACTCGCCTTATCTCACCAGTCGCGCCAACCCCTTGACATCGCGTCGGTCTTTTCGACCCCCCGCCGCCTTGGCCGCTTGACTCGTGTTAAAATACCGCTATTGTCGATATATATCACGCGTCTGGGAGGCGGCTTTGGGCCTGAAACGACAAGCGAAAATCCTCAGCAAAGGCCAGACCGACGCGGTCCTGGCCTATCTGACTGCCACCCGATACCCAGAGCGAAACCGGGCGGTCTTCCTGCTGTCGGTGCGGGCGGGGCTGCGCGCCAAGGAAATCGCGTCCCTGACCTGGGCCATGCTGACCGACGCCGAGGGCGAGAGCGGCGACGCGATCCGTCTCGTCGATCAAGCGAGCAAGGGCTCGTCGGGCCGGACGATCCCGTTGAACAGGGAATTGAAGGCGGCGCTGGTCCAGATCCAAAAGGCTCAGGTCGGCGGCAGGGCCTCGCCCTTCGTGGTCACGACGGAAAGAGCCAGGCAGACCAGCGCCGCCGCGATCGTCAACCTGTTCGCCGTCTGGTACCGGGCCCTGGGGTTCAACGGCTGCTCGAGCCACAGCGGACGGCGCGGGTTCATCACCAACGCCGCCAGGAAGATCGGGACCGTCGGCGGGTCGCTGCGAGACGTGCAGCTCCTCGCCGGACACGCATCGCTCTCCACCACCCAGCGCTACATCGAACCGCACGCCGACGCGCAACGGCGGATCGTTGACCTGGTTTGACGTCACGCCTGATGAATACTGATTTTTCGGCTTGGCAACACCTCGGCCCGGCGACCTGGGTCAGATTATTGCGGCCCGTTGGCGTTACGCGGGTTCGTTTCTGTCGCGGAGCGCCGCGGCGTTTGTTTGATCGCAGTGTGCCAGCCAATTGCGCGACCAACACCGCGTCGCGATCGACGCTGCAAATTCTGCTCGCGTCGACATGCTGACCTGCCTCGCCGCCACCCAGAGACGACTCGCGTTGGGCGGCATCCTCGTCGAGGAAAATCGATTAGGAGCAATGCTGCTGCGATTCCGGATGTCGTTTGACGTCAAAAGTCTTTATTCCTGCTGACGTAGCATGTCGGTGGACGACGATGAGGTCGCGAGCGCAGACTGAATTGGGCCGGGCGGTTAGTCTCCTCCTCGGCGAAAGGCGTGAACGATTCGCCGGCGAACGCGATCTTCGAATGTTTCAATTCCAAGCTTGGCTCTTGGGTAAGACGAGCCAGGTGATTAGCTTCCAATGGGCCGGGCTGATTTTCGCGTCGGCGCTGATCAGCAGCCACGCTTTGCGACAGCGGGACAGAAGGCGCGGATTGTCCGCAAGCGCCTGTTTCCTTCATGCCTTTGCGTCCGAGGATTTGCAGGACATCATCGATCGTTGCTTCTCTCGCTTCACATTGCACGACCTACTCCGCTCGGGCTCTTTTCTGCCTCGAAAGAAATTGCATGACGAGACTCGGCAGGAGATCGCGCACCTCAACGCTCTGACGGAGATTCGAGTTCGCCTGCATCGCTCAGGAGAATCGTCATCCCTCAACCGAGCCTTCGAGCTGTCCAAGTTGCTCATGCTCAACGGCCCAAGTCGAACCAAGCTGAAGGAATTCCATGGTGCGAGGAGTAGCCGGGAGCCCTTCCTGTATGCGGCGAGGGAAGAGGCGCCGCAATTCCTGACAATGGATTTTCCGCAAGACGCCAAAGACGCAACCATCATCTCGGTCGACGATCTCTTGTCTCAGGTTCACGCGAAGGCCGAGAGCGCCGAAGCGTTTCGAAAACTTTGCGGCGTCGCAAAAGCGGTCGCTGAGATCATCGAATCCCCTCTATCCAAAGAGTTGAGCGACGAGTGGGTGAACATCGAGCCGCATTTTCCGCCTGTCGAACCGATCCCCGACAACCTCATTGATAGAAGGCCACGGCGCTCCGCGGAGGAGACCAAGGCAGGCGGACGACAGCGGGTCAAATAATTCCGCCCTGGGTCGCGAAGCTCGGCGATTTACAAGCCTAGAAATCCTGCACATTTCGGTGCCCTCCCAGACGTCGGAGGGTATCATGACGACTTTGAAAGCAGGCGAGGGATTGCGAGCCCTCGCCAAGCCGACCGCGCCCGACTCCGAATTCCGGCTCGACCAACTCACGGCCGACGCGCTGGCGGCGCTGGCCAAGCTCGACGCTCACGGTAACGCCGGCCTTCCCTTGCTGCTTCAGTTCGGCGAGGCGCTTTCGAACGCCAAGGCGGACCTCAAGCACGGCGCGTTCAATCCATGGTGCCGCGACGTTCTAAAGCGGTCGGCGAGCTGGTGCTCGGCGCATCGGCGTCTATACGAAGACCGCGCTGACCTGGAGCCTGCGCTCGCCTGGGCGGCGGAGACGAACCACAAGTGGGTGAGCTGTCGGTCGGTCGAGCGGTTGCTCAAGATTATCGCCGATTACAGAGCCGCGACGCACCGCGATAGCGCAACTGTGCGGCGAGCGCGGCGGGGCGCCAAGCCGATGACGCTGCGGGCGGCCAAAAGGAGAATTGCCGAACTGCACAGGCTTCTGAATGAGGCCAGGGCAGACATCATCGCCCTGCGCGACCCGCTCCCCGCCGACGTCGAAGCAAGAGCGGCGGAGCTGGCGGCCGCAGACGACGACGCGGCGAAGGACGAACTCGCGGCGCTCGCTCGCCGGTACCATTGGCGGCCAGGCGACTTTGTCGCGGAAACCTGCAGCGCGCTGAAGGTTTCGCGGCCAGCTTCCGATGAGGCGTCTGACGCTGACGAATCGACCTCGGACGAACGGAGCGCCTCATGACGACCTTGCGGCAGCCTCTTCGATCCGCAACGCAGCGCTCCCACGGCGGC
>NZ_JBKQOT010000312.1:0-4042 GCF_052145395.1 Roseiarcus sp. | reverse complement strand
CGTCGGCGCTAAACTCGGCTGTCGTCTTCATGGGCGGCCTCATGCGAATCGGCCGCCCAGGGAATCACACCCTGCAGTCAAGATAAATTAGCCGCCAACCCGTCGTTAACCCGACTTCCGAGCCGTGTGCGAGTCGGTTGCGTGGCTGGTCCTGACCAACAAGCCGCTCTATCCGCTCACGATCTGGGCTTTCATCGGGCCGGAGGCCGCGGTGCGGTCGCTCGCGGTTCTCGCCGTTGCGCCGCTCTATGCGGCGATCCTCTGGCTCGCGCGTCGCTTCCCTTACGGCGCGCGTGTCGCGCTGCCGCTGGTCGGCCTCGCCGACACGATCCTCGCGGCCAAGGTCTTCGGGCCGGGGTCGGGGGCGGAGCTCTTCCTCGTCGCCTGTGGCGCCCTCGCGGTCGTCGGCTTTTCCGGGCGCGAGGCGACGACGGCGCGTGTGCTTGTCATGGTCGTCTATGCGTCCTTCATCCTCGCTCTCGGTCGCCTCGGCGCGCCGCTCGAGGCTTGGCCTCCGGACGAACTCGCACGGCTCTTCGTCGTCAACGCCTATAGCGCGGCGTCGCTTGCGGCCTTCGTCGGCCTGCGTTTCGCGGCGGCCCGATAGCGGAGATAGGCCCGCGCAAGCAGAAACGGCGAGTCTGTGGGCCATGCGCCGATCCAATCTCGCCGAACGCCCCGCGCCCGACCCGCCGAGCGACGCCGATCCGCTCTACGCGGAGGCTTGCCGCCTGTGGGCGGCGGGGCGGCGCGGCGACGCGATTCAGCGTCTCGACGCAGCGCTGCGCCTCAAGCCCGATTCGCCCGACGCCCTCGTCATGGGCGGCTACATGCTCGGCGAGTTGGGGAGGCCCGAGGCCGCGCTGCGCTTCTATCGCCGCGCCCTTGACCTCGATCCGCTGCTCGTCGTCGCCCACGCCAACTCCGGCAAGCTGCTGGTCGAGCTCCGTCGCCCGGCCGAGGCCCTCGAAGCCTTCGACGCGGCGGTTGCGCTGAAGCCCGCCGACGCCGACGCCTGGAACTGCCGCGCCGGCGCGCTGCGCGAACTCGGACGACTCGAGGACTCGCTCGTGGCCGCGCGCCGCGCGCTCGCGCTCAGGCCCGAATTCGCCGAGGCGGCGATCAACCTCGGCAACGCGCTCCTGAAACTCGACCGGATGGAGGATGCGCTCAAGGCCTATCGCCGCGCCTGCGCCCTGCGGCCCGGTTACGCCGCGGCCCTCTGCGGCGAGGCGCTGGCGCTGCGCAACCTCGGCCGCTACGGCGAGGCGCTGGCGGCGTTCGAGGCCGCCGAGGCGCTCGGCAGCCGCGAGGGCGTCGCCGGAAAGGGCTGCCTGCTGCTCACCCTCGGCGACTTCACGCGCGGCTTCGAAGGCTACGAGGCCCGCTGGCTTTCTGGCAAGTCGCTCGCCGACGCGCTGGGCAAGCGCTTTCCGACCTGGTCCGGACCGGGGAGCGGGCAGGAGCGCGTGCTCGTCCTGAACGACCACGGGCTCGGCGACACGATCCAGTTCGTCCGGTATCTGCCGCTGATGGCGGCGGCCGGCGTCGAGGCGACCTTCGTCTGCCCGCCGAACTTGCATCGGCTTCTCAAGTCCACGATCCCGGGGCGCCTCGTCGAGACGCCGCCCGACGAATCGTTCGACGCCCAGATCGCGGTCTCGAGCCTGCCGCGGGCCTTCCGCACCAGCCTCGAAACCGTTCCGGCCACGGCTCCTTATCTCTCGGCCGATCTGGCGCTCGCCGCGCGATGGGCCGAGCGGATCGGCCCGGCCGGGTTCAAGGTCGGGATGGTCTGGCAAGGCAATCCGCATCCGGAGGCGGACCGGGCCAGATCCTTTCCGCTTGCGGCGGCGGCGCCGCTCGGTACGCTTCCCGGCGTCCGCCTCATCTCTCTGCAGAAGGGCTACGGCGAGGAGCAACTCGCCGGCCTGCCGAGGGCAATGCGGGTCGAAACGCCCGGCGAGGATTTCGATTCCGGTCCGGACGCCTTCGTCGACACCGCCGCCCTGATGGCGCATCTCGACCTCGTCGTGACCTGCGACACCTCGGTCGCCCACCTCGCCGGCGCGCTGGCGCGGCCGGTCTGGGTCGCGCTGAAGAGCGACGCCGAATGGCGCTGGATGACCGAGCGCGACGATTCGCCCTGGTATCCGACGATGCGGCTCTTCCGCCAGCCGAGACGGGGCGCCTGGACGGAGGTGTTCGCCGCCATGGCGGGCGCGCTGTCGGAGACGCTCGCGCCGCGGCGTCCGGCGCAGGCGGCCCGCGCCCCCTGTTCGATCGGCGACGTGGTCGATCGCATCACGATTTTGCGCATCAAGCGGGAGCGGATGATCGATGAGGACAAGCGCGCCAACATTGAGCGCGAGCTTCGTCTGCTCGAGGCCGAGGCGCAAGAAGGGGGCGTGGTCGGCGGCGCCGTGGACGTCCTGACGGACGGGCTCGCCGAGGTCAACGCGCAGCTGTGGGACGTCGAGGACGCGCTGCGCGTCTGCGAGCGCCAGGGCGAATTCGGGCCGCGCTTCGTCGCGCTTGCGCGCTCGGTCTACGCCCTCAACGACCAGCGGGCGGCGCTCAAGCTCACGATCAACCGGCTGTTCGAATCGGCCCTCATCGAAGAGAAAAGCTACGGCTGAGACGCCGCCGCTCCCTCAATTCAGAATGCCGGAGGCGCGCGCCCGAAGCGCGAACAGGGCGCGGGCCTTCAGCGCGAGGCCGGCGGCCGTTCGACCAGACGAACGTCGAGACGGAGCCCGGGGCGCCAGACGGCCATGGCGCGTCGCACTCCGCCCGACTCATCGATACGTGCGGCGAAGCGGCGCGGCAGGCGGATGCTGCGCGCCAGCATAAGCCTCAGCCTCAAGCCACCAACGACCCTTCTCCGATCCTGCCGTCGCGCAGGGAGCGGAAGGCGTCGCGGAGCTTGGTCCAGCGCATCCGCAAAACTTCGCGCGCGTCGGCTCGACCGCCGCCGGCAAGCCTTTCGTCCAGTCTCCCCACACAGTAGGCGACTTCGCCACGGTCGGCGAGGATCGCGCCGAGACGGCGGGCGGCTTCCGGGCGCGCCCTCCAGTCCGTGCGTCGGACACCGTCGAGCAGCGGCGCAGGGCCGCGCCGAGGGCGGAGGGCGGCCGAGTCGCGACCGGTTAGGACGGCGTTAACCATTGCGAGAATACATAGAAACATAAGCTTCGTACATTTCTGGCCAGCCCGGCAAGTCGAAGCTTCATGCGGGAAAGAGGTTGGGCCAATCGGTATCAATCGTCATGCTCACCGGAGGTCGAAGTCGAAAGATGGCTTTTGACCTTTTGTGGGAGACGACCCGACCGTCTAACAGCCGCAGCGGCGTGCTGAATACGTAAGGCGTACGCGTAAGAAAGCGAGTATCGGCGTTCCATACGGGGCCTTCGGAGCTGGGGCATGTACATCATTATTGACGATCGCGACATTGTTTCGGGCGGCTACGCGACGAGTCTGGACCACGAGGGCGTGTCGTCCGCCGGCATCGAGGCGGGCGAGTTCCGCGAGTGGATCGGCAAGATCAGCGACACGGATATGCACGCCGTGGAGGCGTTCCTGATCGGCGACTGCGGCGAGCGGGAGAGCCTGTCGCGCATGATTCGCGAACGTTCCAATGCGCCGGTGCTCTGCCTGAACGAGCGCCATTCGCTCGACGACACGCTCGGCCTGTTCGCCTCCGGCGTCGACGACGTGGTGCGTAAGCCCGTGCATGTGCGCGAGATCCTCGCCCGTGTGGGCGCGATCAAACGGAGGGTCCACGGCCAGAAGGGCCATGTCGCGATCGGCGCCCTCAGGGTCTATTTCGACGGACGCGAGCCCGAATTCGACGGCGAGGCCTTTCCGTTGCCGCGACGAGAACGCCGCATCCTGGAATTCCTGCTGCAATGCCGGGGCCGCCGCGTCACCAAGGCGCAGATCTTCAACGCGGTCTACGGGCTGTTCGACGAGAACGTCGACGAGAACGTGATCGAGAGCCATATCAGCAAACTGCGCAAGAAGCTGAAGCGCAAGCTCGGGG
>NZ_JBKQOT010000311.1:0-7460 GCF_052145395.1 Roseiarcus sp. | reverse complement strand
TAACCGACGTGCAGATGCCGGGTATGAGCGGCCTGGATCTTCAGGATCGCCTGATCGCGCAAGGAATCCGCGTTCCCATCATTTTCATCACCGCATTTCCGGCGCAAGCCATTCGAAGTCGCGCGGAAGCCGGAGGCGCGCTCGCCTGTCTCGAAAAGCCATTTGGCGGGAGGAGCATGCTGGAGTTGGTGCGCCAGGCTCTCGCGGCGCAGCCACACTGAAGTTCGCCGGCCGTCAGCAGCTTAGAGCTAGAGGCCGACGGGACCGGCGGCCGGATCTCTTCACAAGGAGACGTCCCCTTGAAGGTCCATGAGTTCACGAAAGAACGGCTGCTCGCTGAAATCGCGGAGCGCGTGCGTGTCGAGGAACAGCTGAGGGCGGCGAACCGCACCCTGCGAACCGTCAATCGCTGCAACGAAGCGCTCGTTCGCGCCACAGAGGAGATCCAACTGGTGGAGGCCATCTGCCGAATCCTGGTCGAGGATGGCGGCATGCGGATGGCCTGGGTCGGGTATCGAGAAGCGAACGCACCTTGGAGGCGGATCGCGCACGCGGGATTCGACGATGGATATCTCGACCGCATCGATGTTGGTTCGGCCGACGCCCCCACAGCGCATGGGCCCACGGCCATCGCCATTCAAACCAGCGAGCCCTGTTCGACAGATGATATCGCGACCGACCCGCGCTTCCGGCACTGGCGGGATGAGGCGCTCAGGCGCGGGTATGCGTCCTTGCTTGCGCTCCCGCTGAAATCCGGAGGGACCGCGTTCGGCGCCCTCACCCTCTACGCCGACCGACCGCACGCTTTCGACGAGCAGACGCGTTCGCATTTCACCGAACTCGCCAACGACCTCGCCTATGGCGTGATGGCGATCCGGACCTGGGCCGAGCGCGCACGGGTTGAGGCGGAATTGCGCCGTATCGAAGCTTATCTCGAGGAAGGACAAAGGCTGACGCACACGGGAAGCTGGGCTTGGAATGTCGCGAGCCGTGAGACCATCTATTGGTCTCCGGAGCAGTACCGAATATTTGGCCTGGATCCGGTTGAGGACTCTCACGCCTTCGAGAAGGCCCTTCAGCAGGTTCTTCCGGAAGATCGCGCCAAATTCATCGAGATTCTTGACGCCGCGATCCGGGAAAAGAAGGACTTCGATGTCGAATGGCGATTTCCGCTGCCAGACGGGAGCGTACGCTATCATCATAGCGTCGGACATCCCGTCGTCGACAAGGACGGCGAGGTCGTCGAGTACGTGGGTACGCTCGTCGACGTGACCGAACAGTATCTCGCCAGGATGGCGCTGGAGCGCGAAAACGCGGAACGCCGGCGCGCGGAAGAGCAGCTGCGCCGCAGCGAGGCGTTTTTGGCCGAAGGCCAAAGAATCAGCCGAACGGGAAGCTGGACCTGGAACGTCACCACCGGGAGGCTGTCGTGGTCGGCCGAGCATTTTCGCATTTTCGGATTGGATCCCGACGCGACGACGCCGTCCTATGGGGTGTTCATGGACCGGATTCATCCTGAGGATCGCGCCGCCTTCGAAGAGATGTTGGAGAAGGCTGTTCGAGACGGCAGCAACTTCCAATGCGATTTTCGCATCGTCACGCCGGACGGCGCGATAAAGCATGTGCACAGCCTGGGCCGCGCAGCCGCCGACAGCGCCAACGACACTGAATTCATCGGCGCGGTCATGGACGTCACCGAGCGCCGGCTTGGAGAGGAAGCCCTGCGGAGCGCACGGGCCGATCTCGAACGGGCGTCGCGCCTGAGTACGATGGGCCAGCTCACCGCATCGATCGCGCACGAGATCAACCAACCGCTCGCCGCGATCATCACCAATGCGGACGCCTGCCTGCTCTGGCTTGAAGCGGACCGCCCCGACCTCGAGGAAGCGCGGAAGGCCGCGACACGCATCGTTAGAAACGGCCACCGCGCCAGCGACATCATCAAGAGCGTCCGCTCTCTAACGCGGAAGTCGACGCGTGAGATGGTCTCACTCGATATCAACGAGGTGATCCGGGAGGTGATTGTCCTCATGGGTGCCGAGTTCCGCCGCCATGGCGTCCAGGTCGAAACCTCGCTGCGCAATCTCGATTCCGTCTTTGGCGATCGGGTCCAACTTCAGCAGGTCGTGCTGAATTTGATCATGAACGGAATCGAGGCGATGGCAGATTCCAAGCGCGGGCAGCGGCGGCTGGAGATCAGATCCACAAATGAGGAATCTGGTCATGTGCTCGTCGCCGTTGAGGATTCGGGACCCGGGCTCAGCTCGGCGCAAGCGGACCGGCTCTTCGAGGCCTTCTTCACCACCAAGCCAGAGGGGATGGGGATGGGATTGTCGATCTGTCGTTCAATCATCGAAGCGCATGGCGGGCGATTGTGGGCGACCCCGAATCGGCCGAATGGCGCCATATTCCAGTTCACCTTGCCGACGGCGGCCGGAGAGGCAAACAGCGCCGCCGACGACGCAGCGTGACCCACGGCTCCTTCTGCGATTGAGCCGTCGGCGACCCTTCTAAAAAGCGTTGCGACGCAGGCGCGCCGACGAGTTCTCCTCAGCCCCCTCGTCGATGAGCTTCCAGCAGCGCCGATAAGCGGGCGCGGCGAACCTCGTCTTCGTCGCAATCTCCAAGGAAACCCGCGCGGCAAATTTGGCCGCCCGTGGCCGCCCGGGCGGCGTCGTCAGACCCGACCGTATTCTTTGGTTTGATACAAATAAAACGAATGTGCCGCCCGCGGCAACCTAGGCGGAATAGCGCGGCTTGCGCGGATTGTCTTAAACCGAGCCGTGTCGCCGAACCGGCGACGCCAACGCCGCAATCTAACGGATGTCCGCTGAGATATCGGCGAAACAGACGATGGAGGCTACCAGTGACCACACGAGACGCCAATGCGCTGCGCGCCGCTCCGCTCGCAACCCCTACGGATCTCAAATCGAACGCCGTGCGCGACCTGACCGGCGCGCTCAACATCCTGCTTGCGGACATGTTTGGTCTTTATGTGAAGACCAAGAATTTCCATTGGCACGTCTCGGGCCCGCACTTTCGCGATTACCATTTGATGCTGGACGAGCAGGGCGAGCAGATCTTCGCGACCACCGATGCAATCGCCGAGCGCGTTCGCAAGATCGGCGGTACGACGTTGCGCTCCATCGGTCACATCAAGCGTCTGCAGCGCATCGAGGACAACGACGCGGAGTTTGTCGCGCCGTCGGATATGCTTGCCGAATTGCGTGACGACAATAAGCAGCTGGTCGCCAATATGCGCGAGACGCATGGCCTCTGCGACGAGCATGGCGACGTCGCGACCGCGAGCCTCTTGGAGGTTTGGATCGACGAGGCCGAGCGGCGCACCTGGTTTCTGTTCGAAGCGACTCGAACGTCCGGGACTTGACGCCCGAACCGTGACCCTTCCAGCGCCAACGGCATGGACGCCCGTGAATCACGCCGTGGACGCCTGCTCAGGAGACGCCCCATGTTAAAGGACGATTCCATCTCCCATCTCCGTGGCGGCGGCGCGTCCAAGGCCGCGCCCTCGGATGGCCGCCTGCGGGTTGAAATCGGCTTCGTCGGTCTTGGCCACATGGGGACGGCGATGGCGGCAAACCTTATCGCCGCGGGAGGTCGGGTGACCGCCTATGTGCGTCGCCCCGACGAACTGGGCAAACTCGCAAGCCTCGGTCTCGACCCCACAACGAGGTTCGCCGATCTTTTCGACTGCGAGGTCGTGATCAGCATGCTGCCCGACGACGCCGCCGTTCGTGACGTCGTCCTCGGGCGGGACAACGCTCAAGGTCTCGTCACCGGACTGAAGCGCGGCGCGATTCATCTTTCGATGAGCACGATCAGCACATCCACAGCGTCTGAACTCGCGGCCGAGCATCTCCGCCACGAGCAAGGCTACGTCGCAGCGCCGGTGTTCGGAAATCCGGATGCCGCCAGGGCGCGCCAACTCTTCGTTGTCGCCGCCGGCGCTCCAGCCGATGTCCAACGCTGCCAGCCGCTGTTCGACAGTTTCGGACAAGAGACATTCGTCGTCGGCGCCGATCCTGCGCACGCCAACCTGGTCAAGCTGCTCGGGAATATGATGACCGCGACCACGCTCGAGGTGCTGGGAGAAGTCGTCGCCGTGGCGCTCAAGCGCGGACTCGATCCCAAGCGTTTCCTCGACATCATGACGAGCACGATGTTCGGCGGACGCGCGCATAAAATCTACGGCGACAAGATCGTCGGGCAGTCCTACGGGTCTGGATTCGTCTTGCCCCTGGTGCTGAAGGATGTGCGCCTGGCGCTCGCCGAGGCGGAAAGCGCCGCGGCCCCCATGCCAACGGCCGACGTGGTGCGAGACCGGCTCATCACAGGAATCGCGCGCGGCTATGCCGGTCTCGACTGGAGCGCGCTTGGGTTGATCGCCGCTGAGGAGGCCGGACTGCAATCGAGCCATCCCCACAATGTCAATTGAGGTTGGCCAAGGCGCCATGCGGCTCTGCCCGTCGATCCTGACCTGCTGCGGCACATCCCGCGACCGTAACACCGAGGAAGGACAAGAAACCATGATCTCGGAGATCAAGCCGAACGACGCCGAGATGGAATATCTCTCCGACCCGCTCAAGGTTTCGCGCATTGCGCTCGGAACCTGGGCGATCGGCGGATGGATGTGGGGCGGAACCGATGAAGCCGCGGCGATCGGCGCCATTCACGAGGCTCTCGATCACGGCGTCAGGCTGATCGATACGGCCCCGGCCTATGGCTTCGGCCGCTCGGAGGAGATCGTGGGCAAGGCGTTGGCCGACGGCGGGCGGCGCAAGCGCGCCCTGATCGCGACCAAGGTTGGTCTGGACTGGAAGAACGGGCAGCCGTTCCGCGACGCCAGCAAGACGCGCATTCGGAACGAGATCGAGGCTTCGCTGCGCCGTCTGCGCACAGACGTCATCGATATCTATCAGGTGCATTGGCCGGATCCGAAAGTGCCGATCGAGGAAACCGCTGCGGCGATGGCGGACTTGCAGCGCGCCGGCAAGATCAAGGTCATCGGCGTCAGCAATCTCAGCCCCGCGCAGATCGAAGCCTTTCGCAAGGTTGCGCCGGTGCAGACAGTTCAGTCGCCGTACAACCTGTTCGAGCGCGCCATCGAAGGCGACGTCCTCCCCTATTGCCGGGACAACAACATTGTCACGCTCGCCTACGGTCCATTGTGCAGGGGCCTGCTCTCCGGCCGCATGACGCCGCAGACGCAGTTCGCCGGAGACGACCTGCGAAAGGTAGACCCCAAGTTCCAGGTCCCGCGTTTTGCGCAATACCTGCGGGCGGTTGAGAAGCTCGACCGGTTCGCGCAGGAAAATTACGGAAGGCGCGTCATCCATCTCGCCTTGCGCTGGATTCTCGATCGGCAGCACTCGACGATCGCGCTATGGGGCGCCCGACGGCCTGACCAACTCGCTCCCATCGCGGGCGTCACGGGCTGGCATATCGACTCGTCCGCCATGGCCGAGATCGATCGGATTCTTTCGGAGACGATCGTCGACGCCGTGGGTCCGGAGTTCATGGCGCCGCCTGTTGAGCTTGCCGCCTAACGTGACCGAAAACGCTTCGTTGGAGGGCGACATGCTCGACCATGAAACGCTGCGGACGAAGGACCTCGAGGCCGCTTTGGGAGTTCCGACTCCGTTTCATTCACAGGAGCAGAGTCATGCTGAGTAGACCTACGCATCTAGCGCCGGCGCCCTTCGTCGACCACGTCGATGACAATGCGAGAGCGAAGACCGCTCGCACTCTCTTCCACGAGTTCTGGAACACGGGCGATGAGGCCGTGCTGAAGCGAGCGTTCGCGGAGAACTTTGCCGACCGCGCCGTGCCCGCGCCTCGCGCCGGCAGCGATGGGTTCGCGGCTCCGCAGGCGCCTCGGGCGCCAAAAGAGGAGTCGATATGATCACCCTCAAAATACTGTCGGAGAAAATCCACTCCTGGCTCCGGGATCAGGCGGCGGCGCGCGAATTGTCTCGGCTCTCTGATCATGAGCTGTGCGATATCGGCGTCCGTCGCTCCGACATCGAAAACATCGTGCGCCACAAGGTCGCGCCTGCTGAGGCCGGCCCGCGACGAAGGCTGCCTGATCGCGAAGGACGATCGCCGAACCGGCAGCCGAGCAAGCGCTGCGACCCGCCACGACACAGCCGCACGCAGAGTGACGGCGCTGCGCTGTGACGCCATGCGACCCGAGGACCGATCATGGGTATCGTTCGCTTCGCGCTGAGGTTTCCGTACACCTTCTACGTCCTCGCGGCGCTGATTCTATTTCTCGGCGTCACGGCCATTACCGTGATGCCGATGGACATCTTCCCGGAGATCGACATTCCCGTCGTCTCAGTGATCTGGCAGTATACTGGTTTGAGCACGCCAGAAATGGAGCAGCGCGTCACCACCTATAGCCAGTACTCTATCAGCTCGAACGTTACCGGTATCAAAGATATGGAGGCCCAGACACTCAACGGCACCTCGGTCCAGAAGATTTATTTCCAGCCGGACGTCAACCTCGATCTGGCCATCGCCCAGATCGTCTCGGCGACAAATTCGATCCGCGCCCTGATGCCCACCGGGATACAGCCGCCGACCGTGGTGGCGTACAATGCGTCGAGCGTTCCGGTCCTGTAGCTCAGCTTGAGCTCCGATCGGCTCAGTGAACAGCAGCTCTATGACTACGGGATCTACAACTTGCGCCAGCAGCTCGCGCCGGTTCATGGGGTGACGTTCCCAACTCCCGACGGCGGCAAGTACCGGCAGATCATGGTCGACATCGATCCGGTCAAGCTTGCGGCCAAAGGGCTTACGCCGGCGGATGTCGTCAACGCAGTCAACGCCCAGACCCTGACCTTGCCGTCGGGTCTCGCCAAGATCGGCGACACGCAATACACGGTGCGCACCAATGCGATGCCGACGACCATCGCCGACCTCAACAACATTCCGATCACATACGCCAACGGGCAGACCGTGTTCATAAGGGATGTCGGCCAGGTGCACGACGGTTGGGCGGTGCAGCAGAACGTCGTGCGCGAAAATGGCCGGCGCTCCGTGCTCTTGAGCGTCATCAAGATTGGCGGCGCCTCGACGCTTGCTGTCGTCGATGGCGTTCGCAAGGTCCTGAAGGTCGCCCGCGAGGCTGCGCCCCCTGGCCTCAGCATCAATGAACTGTTCGATCAGTCCAAGCTCGTCACCGCGTCGATCACGAGCGTGGTCCGCGAGGGGGCGATCGCGGCCGGGCTCACGGGACTGATGATACTATTTTTTCTCGGCTCATGGCGGTCGACCCTGATCGTCTTGATTTCGATTCCGCTGTCGATCCTGACCTCGATCGTGGTCCTGTACTTCCTTGGCGAGACGCTCAACACAATGACTCTCGGCGGCATGGCGCTTGCGGTCGGCATTCTGGTCGATGATTCGACAGTGACGATCGAGAATACGCACCGGCT
>NZ_JBKQOT010000310.1:0-2841 GCF_052145395.1 Roseiarcus sp. | reverse complement strand
GGGCGAAGGCCCGCCTTTGCTCATGCTGCACGGCGGAGGGCCCGGCGCGACCGGCATGTCCAACTTTTCGCGCAACATCCCGACGCTGGCGGATCGATTTCGTGTGATCGCGCCCGACATGCCGGGCTACGGACGGTCATCCAAAGGCCTCGACCGCAAGGACCCGTTCGGCGAGCTTGCGCGGGCGATGCTCGGCCTTCTCGATGCGCTCGGCATCGAGAAGGCCCATCTCCTCGGCAATTCCCTTGGCGGCTCCTGCGCGCTGCGGCTGGCGCTCGAGGCGCCCGCGCGCGCCGATCGCTTGGTGCTGCTCGGGCCCGGCGGGATCGACACTAGCCGCCGGCCGCCGACAGACGGCCTTCTCCACCTGCTCGACTATTATTCCGGCGAAGGCCCTACCCGCGACAAATTCGAACAGTTCTTGCGCAAGGATCTGGTGTACGACGGCGCGGCGCTGCCCGACGCGCTGATCGCGACGCGCTATGCGGCGAGCATCGATCCCGAGGTCGTCGCGAACCCGCCGCTCGTGCGCCCGAAGGACCTGTCGGACGCCCGCGCTCTCGACCTTACGCTCGATCCGCGGCTGAGCGGCCTTGAGACCCCCACGCTTGTCCTGTGGGGCGTCGAGGATCGGGTCAATCCGGCAAGCGGCGGCCGCTCGCTGTAGGAGCGGATGCCGAACTGCGACCTCTATCTCTTCAGCCGCACCGGTCACTGGGTGCAGTGGGAGCGCGCGGCCCAGTTCAACGCGGCGACGATCGCCTTTCTCTCACAGTGAAACCGGCGGCGCTGCCTGCCGCTAAACGCAACGGAGCAATCATGAGCGCCACGACAAGTCAAACTCCGCCGCCGTCCGTCTACGGCGCCGTTCAACTCGGCTACGTCCTCGTCGATTCACCTCGTCTCGCCGACTGGAAACGGTTCGCCGCCGAGGGGATCGGGATGGCCATCGGCGAGACGACGCCGACGACCCTAGCTTTGCGGACCGATGCCCACGCCCGCCGTCTGATCGTTCGCATGAGCGCGAAGGAAGACATTGCGCTCGGCTGGCAGGTTGGAGGCCACGCCGCGCTGCAAACGATCCTCGCGCGCCTCGCCGCACGCAAGATCGTGGTCGAGGAGGTCGCGGGTGAGGAAGCGGCGCTGCGCGGCGTCGCAAAGTTCTGGCGCTTTCTCGGGCCCAAGCGTCAGGCGTTCGAATTGTTCACAGAGCCCGAGGTCGCACCGCCCGTGAAAACGCTGGTCAGCGCTTTCGTGACCGGCGAGCGGGGCCTCGGCCATGTCGCCATCACGACACGCAGACCGGCGGACATGATCGCGTTCTGGCGGGAGATCTTCGACGCGAAAATCTCCGACTACATCGAGGACCGCATCTCCGGCGTCGACCTTCATTTCACCTTTCTACGCGTCAATCCGCGCCATCACTCGATCGCTGTCGCCGCGACCAAAGGGATCGTGATCGACCCGTTTGCGACGAAAATCCAGCATCTCGAAATGCAGGCGGCGACGCTTGACGACATCGGCGCCGCCTACCGCCGCTGTCGCGGCTTGGGCTTCAAGATCGCGATGGCGGTTGGACAGCACCCCAACGATCGCGAGGTCTCGTTCTACGCCGTGACGCCGTCGGGGTTCTATTTCGAACTCGGCTGGTCATCCGAGGGTGACAGCGAAGCCGAGGCCTGGCCGCAGGTGACCCACCAAGGCATCAGCGTCTGGGGCCACAAACCTCAAGACCAGACGCTCGGCGACAAGCTCGCGCAGATCCGCAACGGCGTGACCTCGCTCTTGCGCACCGAATACTCGCCTTTCTGAACAAGAACAGCCTCTCCGAAGGAAACGCGCTATGGACACGCCTCAGGACCTCTATGACGTCGCAATCGTCGGGCTCGGCCCGACCGGGCTGACGCTCGCCCATCTGCTCGGCTGGCGCGGACTGCGCGTGCTAGCGCTCGAGCGCGAGCCGCAGTTCTACGGCAACGCCCGTGCTGTCTATACCGACGATGAATGCATGCGCATCTTTCAGGCCGCGGGCGTCGCGGCCGACGTCGAAGCCGACATGCTGCTCGACACGCCGGTGCAATGGGTGCTCGAGGACGGATCGGTGCTGGCCCAGCTCAGGCGCACCGGCCGTCCCTTCGGCTGGGCGCTCAGCAATTTCTTTTATCAGCCGTATCTCGAAGCCAAAATGGAGCGGTTGCTCGCCCGCTTTCCCAGCGTGACGGTCATGCGCGGTCGTGAGCTCGTCAATTTCGCTCAGGACGAAGACGGGGTCGTCGTCGAGCACGCCGCGAGCGCCGGCTCGCAGTACAGCCAGACGCCCGCCGCTGCACCTAAGCACTCCGAAAGCGCTCGCGTCCGGGCGCAATGGCTCGTCGCCTGCGACGGCGGCCGCAGCGGCGTCCGCAACAGCCTCGGAATCAAGATGGCCGGAAAAAGCTTTCCCGAGCCGTGGCTTGTGGTCGACATCAAGGCGACGGACGGCGAGGACTGCTTCCGTCACATGCCCTATTTCAACTTCCATTGCGATCCCAAGACACCGACAGTCTCGTGTCCGCAGCCGAACGGCCACCACCGGTTTGAGTTCCTGCTGATGCCCGATCAGACCAAGGAGCAAATGGAAGATCCGGCGATGGTCCGTTCGCTTCTCGCCCGGCATGTCGACGTCGACAAAGTGGAGGTGCTCCGGCGCCTCGTCTACACGTTCAACGCGCTCGTTGCCGAGCGTTGGCGGGAGGGAAGCGTGCTGCTCGCCGGCGACGCGGCGCATATGACGCCGCAGTTCATGGGGCAGGGGATGAGCTCGGGCGTCCGCGACGCGCACAATCTCGCCTGGAAGCTCGA
>NZ_JBKQOT010000309.1:0-4429 GCF_052145395.1 Roseiarcus sp. | reverse complement strand
GCCTACCGTTTCCGCAATCCGCGGCGTTGCGTTGGGCTTCGGCCTCGGCCTTGCGTTGTCGTGCGACATCAGCCTCGCAGAGGATGACGCACGCGTTGGCAGCCCGTTCCGCAATATCGGCATGGTTCCCGACACGGGCACGCACCACTATTTTCTCACCCGCCTTGGCTACGCCAAATCCGCCGAGCTTATTTTCACCGGCCGTTTGATTGACGGCGCAGAGGCCACGGCGATAGGCCTCGTCGACGGTTCCGCGCCTAGGGGCGCTGTCGCGGCCGCGGCGCACAAACTCGCGTTGTCGATCGCGGATGGGCCGACCGCCGCCTTTCGCCTCAGCAAGGAGATATTGCTCGCGGGCGGAAGCCTTGGCGAGGTCATGGCTCATGAGGGCCGTCAGCTCGCCCGCGCCTTTCAGACCGCCGACCTCAAGGAAGGCATTCGCGCGTTCCAAGAACGCCGGGCGCCCGTGTTCACCGGGCGCTGAGTCGTTTCAAGGGAAACCGCATGACCGACGCGTTCATTCTCGACGCCGTACGAACGCCGCGCGGAAAGGGCCGCGCGAGCGGCGCATTGCATGAGATCGGCCCGGCCCGGCTGGGGGCGCAGCCGCTGGTCGCGCTCGCCGCGCGCAACGGTTTCTCCCATGATCGGGTCGACGACGTGATCCTTGGTTGTGGCGAACCGTCACTTGAGCAAGCGTCGGACATTGCGAAAGCCGTGGCCTTCGCTGCCGGCCTTCGTGAAACGCCTGGGGTCCAGCTCAACCGATTCTGCGGGTCAGGTCTGCAAGCGTGTAATTTCGCTTCCGCGATGATCATGGCCGGACAGGCCGACCTGATCATCGCCGGCGGCGTCGAGAGCATGTCGCGCGTGCCCATGTTCGCCGGTGGCGGCGCCTGGGTGACTGATCCGCAGATCACCATCCCGAACACCATCGTGCCCCAAGGCGTGTCGGCCGACCTGATCGCGACGCTCTACAGATTTTCGCGCGCCAACGTCGACGCCTATGCCGCGGAAAGCCAACGCCGCGCCACGCTCGCGTGGAAGGAGGGCCGCTTCGAACGGTCGATCGTTCCGGTGCGCGATATCAATGGGCTGACGATCTTGGATCGCGACGAACACGTGCGCGCCGACACGACGATCGAATCGCTCGCCGGCCTTGAACCTTCGTTCAACTCGCTCGGCCAGCAGATGGGCTTCGACGCGATGGCGCTACGCCGCTACCCCGAACTCGCGGAGATCGATCACGTCCATCACGCTGGCAATTCGTCCGGAATCGTCGACGGCGCGTCGGCGGTGCTGATCGGCACGCGTGAGATCGCGCGGAGCCTCGGCGTGAAGCCTCGAGCGCGCATGCGCGCGTTCGGCACGGTCGGCAGCGAGCCGACCATCATGCTCACCGGTCCAATTCCCGCGACCGAAGCCGTGTTGAAGCGCGCGGGCATGAATGTGCGGGACATCGACCTGTTCGAATGCAACGAGGCCTTCGCCGCAGTCGTGTTACGTTACATGCAGGCGCTGGATATTCCCGCGGACAAGGTGAACGTCAACGGCGGGGCGATCGCGATGGGTCATCCGCTCGGCGCGACCGGCGGAATGCTACTTGGCGCGGTTCTCGATGAACTCGAGCGCCGCGACCTCGCCACCGGACTCATCACCCTCTGCATCGGCGGCGGCATGGGCATCGCCGCGATCATCGAACGCGTCTGAGGAACACGGCAATGATAGATTACCAGGTCGATGCAGACGGCGTGGCGACGCTGACGTGGAATGTCGCCGACAGGCCGATGAACGTCCTCAATCAGGCGTCGACCGCGGCGTTTGGCGAAGCGGTCGAGCGCGCGATCGCAGACGCGGCCGTCAAGGGCGTCATCGTGACGTCGTCACGTCCCGAATTCGTGGCTGGCGGTGATCTCGATCTGATCCGCTCGATCCGCGACGCCCGCGAATCGATGGAGTGTTCGGGGCCGGTTTCGCGAGTTCTGCGACGGCTGGAGACTTCCGGCAAACCATTCGTCGCGGCGATCAACGGCTCTGCCCTCGGCGGCGGGCTCGAGATCTGCCTCGCCTGTCATCATCGCATCGTCGCCGACGATCCGAAGATCCAGCTCGGCCTGCCCGAAGTGACTCTCGGCCTGTTGCCCGCCGCGGGCGGCACGCAGCGCCTGCCGCGCATGATCGGCATCAAGAAGGCGCTGCCCTTCCTGCTGGAAGGCCGCAAGGTCGATCCCGCCAAGGCGCTCGAAGCAGGCCTGGTGGACGCGGTCGCCCCTCGTAACGAGCTTTTGTCGCAGGCTCGCGCCTGGCTTGGGGCAGCTCCGGCCGAAGCCGCCGTCAAGCCTTGGGACCGCAAGGATTTTCGCTTCCCCGGCGGGGCGCCGCAGACGCCGGGGTCGATCCAGTTGTTCTTTGGCCTCTCGGCGAACCTGCTTGGCAAGACGCAGGGAAACTATCCCGCGCCGGAAGCCATCCTCGCCTGCGTCTACGACGGATGCCAAGTGGACCTCGACACCGGCCTGAAGATCGAGCAGCGACAGTTCGCGAAGCTGGCGACCTCGCCGGAGACCAGGAACATGATTCGCATCCTGTTCTACGACATGAACGACGCCAACCGACTGGCGGGGCGTCCGAAGGGGGTCGCCAAACGAACATTCCGCAAGGTTGCCGTGCTCGGCGCGGGCATGATGGGCGCGGGCCTGGCGCATGTCGCCTCCTCCGCCGGCCTTGATGTCGTCCTGCTCGACGTCAGCGCTGAGGCGGCGGAGAAAGGCAAGGGTTACGGCGCGAAGTTGCTCGACGCGCAAGTCTCGCGCGGACGCCTGAGCGCCGAGGCGCGCGAGGAAACGCTGGCGCGTGTGCGCGCCACTTCCTCCTACGACGCGCTCGGGGATTGCGAACTTGTGATCGAAGCGGTGTTCGAGGATCGCGCAATAAAGGCCGAAGTCACGCGACGCGCGGAAGCGGCCATGCGCAAGGATGCCGTGTTTGCCTCAAATACATCGACCCTGCCAATCACTGGGCTAGCGGAAAACTCAGCTCGCCCCGAGCGCTTCGTCGGCATGCATTTCTTCTCGCCAGTCGAAAAGATGCCGCTTGTCGAAATTATCTGCGGCGCCCGCACGAGCGAACAGGCGATCGCCGAGGCGCTCGATTTCGCCAAGCAGATCCGCAAGACGCCGATCGTCGTCAACGACTGCCCCTCGTTCTACGCCAACCGCGCTTTCGTGATGTACCCCTACGAGGCGATGACCATGCTCGCCGAGGGCGTGAATCCGAAGCTTATCGAGAACGCGGGCCGCATGGCGGGCATGCCGATGCCTCCCCTCGCGCTGATCGACGAGGTCTCCGCCGAACTGCTCTACAAGGCGATGAAACAGGCGCGCGCGGATCAGGGATCGTACTATCGCGAGCAGCCGCAAGACGCTGTGTTGACAATGATGGTCGAGCGCCTCGGCCGCCTCGGCCGCAAGGTGGGCAAGGGCTTCTACGATTATGAGCCGTCGGGCCAACGTCGCCTGTGGTCCGGCCTGGTGGATCTATACCCGCTCGCGTCGAAGCAACCCGATGTCGAACACGTGCGCGAGCGCCTGATGTATTCGCAGTCGCTCGAGGCGGCGCGTTGCATTGCCGAGGGCATCGTCGGCGTCCGCGACGCGGATATCGGTTCTCTGCTCGGCTGGGGCTTCCCGGCGTTTCTCGGCGGAGTGCTAGGCCAGATCGATACCCTCGGCGCTGACCGCATGTTGGCGCTCTGCGACCGTATGGTCGACCGACTGCCGCAGCGATACGCCGCGCCGGAAATCTTGCGCGAAATGGTCAAAAACGGGAAAAAATTCCACTAACTTAGGGACGGAAACCCATGGAGTTCGCTTCGCTCGCGGATATTCCGCGCCGATTCGCCGCCAAGGCGCCGGATCGGATCGCCATCCAATACGAGTCGCGCGTGACCACATGGGCGGAGTGGAACCGCCAAAGCAACCGCATCGCCCGCGCGCTTGAGGCGGCGGGCGCCGGCCCGGGCGCCCGCGTCGCCTATCTGGGAAAGAACTCCGACCGCCTCCTCCATCTCATCTTCGGCTGCGCCAAGATTGGCGCCGTCCTGACGCCGATCAATTGGAGGCTCGCGACGCCTGAAATCGGCTTCATCGTCGAGGACGCGCAATGCAAAATATTGTTCATCGGACCTGAATTCGTATCCCTGCTCGACGCTATCCGAAACGACTGCCCGTCGCTGCGCGTCTTCGTCGGAATCGAGGAAGCCTCGAGGGATCTTATCTCGCTTGAAGATTGGCTCGAAGGCTCGTCCGACTCCGATCCGATGCGGCCGATCGCGGTCGATGACGTCGTCCTGCAGCTCTACACCTCGGGCACGACCGGGCTGCCTAAGGGCGCGCAGCTTACCCACCGCAACCTCCTATTCTCGTCAGGG
>NZ_JBKQOT010000308.1:0-22472 GCF_052145395.1 Roseiarcus sp. | reverse complement strand
ACTGACGGTGCGTAACTCTTGCAAGAATTTCGCGGATACGCCGAACCGCGCGTTCGTCTTTTTGCAACGGATGAGATTTGGCGCGGGAGAGCCCTCGATGATCGCTTAAGGCTCGGAGAGATGAATACGGCTCGCCGTCGAGTTCCGGTCCGCCTGGGCTGACAAAAGACAGTCGTTATCTCGCTCGACACGGCGGCTCGCGTCGTCGATCGCGTGGCGCGTGAGCATGCGCATTGCGAATGAACCGATTGGACCCGCTTATGGGCGGGCCCATATGCGTGTATGAGGCGGATGAACGCCACGGCTTCAGGTGATTCGGACGCAATGTCGATGCGCGCCATTCCGATCGACGTGATCAGGGCCTTTGTCGCAGTCGTCGAGGCGCGCGGCTTCACGCGCGCGGCCGAAGACCTGGGGCGGTCGCAGCCCACCATCAGCCTGCAGGTGAAGCGGCTCGAGGAGTTCGTCGAGGCGCCGCTATTCGAAAGGGCCGCGCGCTTCGAGCTGACGGCGGTCGGGTCCGTGTGCTTCGACTACGGCAAGCGCCTCGTCCGGCTGCATGACGAGATGCTCGACGAGGCGAGCCGCCGCAAGGCGCCCGGCGCGACGCTCAGGGTCGGCATGCCGGGCGAGTTCGCCGCCCGCCTGACGCCGCAACTCGTGGGTCTTGGCGAGATCGCCGACCGCGCGGGCTTCGAGGTCGTCACCGGCGAACCGGAAGCGTTGGCCCTCGCGTTTCGCCAGAACGCGCTGGACGTCGCCCTGCTCATCGGCGACGGGGCCGCGGAGACGGCGGTCGAGCGGTGGCGGGCGCCGCTCGGCTGGTACGCTCGCGCCGACGGCAAAGGACGGGCCAAGCCGCCAAGGCCCTTGCGGCTCGTGGTCCCTTTGCAGGGCTCCGCCCTGCACGAGGCGGCTGTCGACGCGCTGCGCGGCGCGGGGCGCCCGTTCGAGATCGTCTGCGCCAGCGCCGACTTCCCCGTCCGCAGCGCCGCCGCGTCGGCCGGCCTCGGCGTCGCGCCGATGATTGACGGCCTTGCGCCCGACGGCCTCGCGCGCTGTGCCGCCGCGGACTTACCGGCCCTGCCGCCCCTCGCCGTGTCGCTCGTCGCGCGCGGAGAGGCGCTCGCTTCGGCGGGCCGGCGCTGGGCGGCCGACGCCCTTGCGGCGTTCGAGACCGCGTGACCGGACGCGGCGACGCAATTTGTCACAATTCGTCACGCGTTCCGGAGGCCGGAACGTGGCAAGGTTGCGCCCGGTTGTAAAGACGACACCGCGCGAGGGGCGGCCATGCGAAAGCCCGCGACGTCCAAACGTTATGCCGCGGCCCGGCGGGGCGGAACCCGGGCCGATGCCGAGCGGCGCGAACTGGCGCTGCTCGAGGAATTCAACCGCAGCGATTCGGTCGCCGCGCTCGCCGGGGCGATCGCTGCGCGGCTCGGGCGAAAGGCGCGGTCCGAGGACCTGATCGCGGAGGCGGGTCTCGCCGCGGCGCGGCGCGACCGCTGACCCTGCGGAATTAACCGCGCGGCAGCGATTCGGCGCGACAACCGGCGCTGCAACCAAGGCTTCGCGCCCATGACCTCGAGCACCACGACCACAGCCGCCTATCTCGCCGTCAACCAGAACCTTGCGCGCTATCAGGCGATGACCGCCGCCGAGCCGTCGGTGAAGTCGGCGACCGACTACTACGAGGCCAACATCGGCAAGGCGACGTCGATTCAGGACTTTGTCGGCAATTATCGCCTGTTGTCATACGCCTTGAACGCCTACGGCCTCGGCGACCAGATCAATAACACCGCCTTGATCACCCAGGTGCTGGAGGGCGGCGTCACCAATTCGAAGAGCCTCGCCAACTCCCTCCCCAACTCGAACTGGAAGGCCTTCGCGACGGCGTTCAATTTCGAAGCCGAAGGCGTAGCGTCGGTCTCTTCCGCCAGCGCGGTCAAGACGACGACTGCGGACTATGTCGAGCAGCAGCTCGAGAGCGACCAGGGCGTCGACAACGTCGGCGTCCAGCTCGCCCTCTATTTCCAGCGCGTCGCGCCGACCGTGACCAGCGAATACGGCATTCTCGCCGATCCGAACCTGCTCGAGGTCGCTCAGACGATCTTCGGCCTGGCGTCGGACGCCAGCGTGAGCAGCATCGAGTCCCAGGCGCAGACGCTCTCCCAGCTGATGCCGCTCTCGGACCTTCAGAACCCGACAAAGCTGCAGCAGCTCGTCACGCGCTTTACCGCCATGTACGACCTCGACTACGGGCCGGCGTCGGGATCGACCTCGTCGCTCACGGTGACGTCCGGCAATTCGAGCTCGGAGGACTCGGGGGCTTCGTCGATCCTCTCGGGCGTCATCAGCGGCAATGGCGAGACGATCGAATCGGCGCTGAACGCCTTCACCGGCGCCTCGACCCCGACCTTCTCCACCGCCCTGTTGTCGAGCCCGCAGAAGCTGAATCTCGGCGGGTGAGGCGCGACCTGCCTCGTCGGCGTCGGTTTTGCTCCCCTTTCGTAGGGTTGGGGCGCCCCTTCCAACCCAGCCGCGCGGGCCGGCGCGACCGCGCTTTTCGGAAAGTTATCCTTTGATTTCAAATATTTAGGCCTAAATTTTGGGCGAACCTCGTGTCCGGCTTCGAGCGTTATCAATCGGTTAGCGCCAGCGGGCCTTCGGCGGTCGGGCTGGGCGCTCGCCGGAGTCCCAACGGTTCCGCGCCGGGCCGCCCGCCTCGCGATCGATGGCGAGCACGGCCGCGGCCGCAGCCATCGACAAGCGCGCGTTTCGGCGCTTCACTTCCCTTCGTGACGGCCGGAGATCCGAAGGCCGACGTCATCAGTTTGAGAGCGGGAGAGGGAACACCGCGATGGACGAGCAGCAATTCATGGCGTTCGATTTCAAGGGTACGGAGAAGAGCAAATGGCCGAGTCTCAGCTTCCCCCAGAAGCAGCGGGTCGGACCGGACCTGACCGATTTCGACATCCCGATTCTCAAGAAATTCGGCGATCCGATGGCTTGCATCGACGGGCCGCTTGCTCAGACCGACATCGACAACTTCACCTTCAGGTACTGGTTCAACTACTTCTACGAGGAGGGCGCCGAGAGCGACGAGATCAATCAGGCGCTCGTCACGGCTGCGCTCAAGCTCCTGTTCCAGCGTCAGAAGTTTCCGATTCCGCCCAAAGACCAGTTCACGGTTCCGGACAAGCTCAAGGAATATTACAAGCTGCGCGCTGCGACCGATGCCGACCGATGCGAAGCGCTCCTGAAACTGCTGAAGGCCGGTTACGTCGGCATGCGGCGCTTCATCGGTCCGCTCCAGGAAGGGCTCTCCAACCTGCCCTTCATGGAGGAGATCTTCGTCCACAACAAGCAGCAGACCCGCCTCTTCACCCGCGGCGAGGGGCAAACGGACGACTTCAAACGCGAGATCTACTGGCGCGGCGAGTCGCGCTCGCCCGAGATGCTCCTTGTCCAGGCGACAAAGCGCGCGGTGGACATTCCGTCGCTCGTCAGCAAGATGAATATGGACAAGACCTGGAATCCGTTCCACCTGCGCGAGGTGTCGGAGAACATCTGGTATCGCAAGGCGAAGAATACGGACAACGACTATTATACGGCGATCAGCGTCGCCCTGAATTTCAAGACCGCCTGCTGCTTCCCACTCTTCGACGAGAAGCGCGTCTATAATTTTGTTTCGTTCAACCCGTGGGACTGGAGCATCCCGGAGCGCACCAAGCAGTTCCTGAACCTCGGAGTCGTGGTGGTCAACGGCAAGCGCAGGCTCAACATCGTGACCAAGACGACTGTCTATCTGTCGACCAATCGCGGGGCGAAGGTGTTTACGCGCGCGACGCAGGAGAAACTGTCGAACACGGACGCTTTCCCCGAGCATGGCGTCGCCGAAATCCTTCCCGAGGATATCTACGGATATCTTGTGATTTACCGGGCCATGCATGGCCTCAACAAGGAGGCCGGGTTCACCGTCTTCATCGACAAGGCCGCGAGCTCGCGCGTCCGCCTCGCCGGCGATAAGATGCAGAAGGTGGGCGCGCCCGACAACGATCGCGACAAGGCCCAGTATGGCGAGATTCACACGCAGCTCGAGCGGGAATACCAGGCCGCGCTGGCGATGACGCCGTTCGCGGTCGCCTGGGCCGCGGGGGGCTACGCCAACATGCCAGCGCAGTTCACCGAGCTTCGCCAGAAGCCGCCGATCGACGGCATGGCGCGCGGCTTCGTGTTGAACGGCATGAAGAAGCCGAGCGACTGGGTCTGAGCCGGGCCGAGGGCTCTCCGCTCGTCAAGCCATCCGCCCGCCGAGGAGGCGGCAGCGGCGCGTCGTCGTCCGGGCCAGGAAGTCCGCGTCGTGGGAGATGATGATCCGCGCCTGCGGCAGGCGATCGAGGATCTCGATCAGGCGTTCGACATTCGGCTCGTCGAGCCCGGCGCTCGGCTCGTCGAGCAAAAGCGCCTCCGGATTCATACCCAGCACGGTGGCGAGGGCGACGAGACGGCGCTGCCCGCCGGACAGGCGGTGGGTGGCGCGATTGGCGAGCTCGACGAGCCCCAGCGCCGTGAGCGTGTCCATGGCGATCGCGCGCGCCTGTTTCGGAGAGGCGCCGAAATTGAGCGGACCGAAGGCGATGTCCTCGATCACCGTCGGGCTGAACAGCTGATCGTCCGAATCCTGAAACAGAAGACCGGCGCGCGCCCGCACTTCGAAGAACTCGGCCTCCGTCGACCGCGTCGCGCCGAAGGCTTCGATCGTGCCGCGCTGCGGTCGGACGAGGCCCATCATCAGGTGCAGCAGCGTCGTCTTGCCCGAGCCGTTCGAGCCGATCAGCGCGACGCGCTCGTTCGCGCGCAATTCGAAGTCGAGGCCGTCGAGAACCGGCCGGCCGGACCCGTAAGCGAAGCCGAGGCCGCTCAGCCGGAAAATCGGCGTCTCGCCGCCCGAAGGCGCGCGAGACGCGCGCCTTCCGATGGCATGCGGAGCCGGCTCGATCATGCCCAGGCGAGCCTGACGGCGAGGAGCAGCGCGAGGGCCGCAGCGGCGACGCCCAGGAAGGCGGCGTCGCGCCGCGTATAGGCGAATTCGGTCAGAACGGGAAACTCGCCGTCAAAGCCTCGGCAGCGCATCGCGGCGCCGATGCGCTCCGCGCGGTCGATGCTGCGCGCGAACAGCATGCCGAACAGATGCCCGAGGCTTCGCCATGTATGGACGCTGAAGCGCATGCGGAAACCGCGCACGACCATCGCCGTGCGCAGCCGCCGATATTCCCGCCCCAGCACTTCGATATAGCGAACCGTCATCAGGAGCAGTTGCGCGAGCGTGGCGGGAACGCCGAGCCGCCGCAGCGCGTGGCCGATCTCGGGAAGTTCCGACGAGCCGAGCAGCGCGAGCGCCATCAGCGCGACGGCGTTGGCCTTGAGCGCGATCTCCGCGGCGCGCGTCAGGCCCTCGACCGACGCCCCGTAACCCATGATCGAGAAAAGGTGTCGCCCCGGCGTGGTGAAGGGGAGCGTCGCGACGACCAGCGCCATGGAGCCGTCGAGCGCGGCGAGGACGCGTCCCATGCGCCGCGCGCCGAGCCCCGCAGCGAGGACCGTGCCGACCGCGATTGCGACCGCGACGACGAGAGGCAGGGGACGGTCGAGCGCCACCACCGCGGCGGCGAAGACGAAGCTCCCGATCACGCGCAGGCGCGGATCGACGCCCGCGAGCAAGGAGCGCGCGCGGGTCTCGTCGACCTCCGGCTGCAGAATGGCGTCGCGTTCGGGGCCGAATCCGCCTTGCGGGTTCGCGACCTCGAGCGCTTCGACGACGGTCGAGTCGCACATCTCATGCGCCTTTTCGCGCGGCCGCGCGCGCCGGTTCGGAACGCCGGTTCGACCGCCATGTGCCGAAGAAGTAGGCGACGCCGCAAAGGCCGAAGATATAGCCGAGCCCGCTCACCACGTCGCGCCAGCCGACCGACTCCTGAAACGCGTCCAGTTGCTCGCGCAACGGGTTGACCTCGCGCGCGACGCTTTCGCGGATCAGCCCGCGCAACGCCGCGGGGTCGACCGGGTTCGCGCAACCCGAGGCTGCCGGAGACCCTGCCGCGGTCGGCGCTTCGCCGGTCTGGGAAGCCGGCGCGACGCCCGCCGCGGCGGCGGCGCCCGCAGCGACGGCCGTCGCCGTCGGCGGATCGAGCGGCAGGATCTTGCCGTCCTCCGGCGCCGGCAGGCTGTCGGGAAGATCGCTGGCATGAAGGGTGTAGGTCGCGATGTGCGAATCGCCTCCGTCGACGGTGATCGTGTAGTCGACGCGCTGCTTGGCGACGAAATGGAACTCGCCCTGTCCGTTGACGCCGGTCTTGAGCACCTCGACGTCGCCGGGCCCGGTGATCGTCACGTCGGCGAGCTGGGCGCGGCCGCCGGGCGTGAAATAGGCGTAGCCGCTGACCAGCGGGCCCTCCGCCGTCGCGAAGGCTTTGAGCTTGTGCGCCTCGGCGGCAGCGATGAAGGCGATCGACGCCAGCGTGGCCAAGGCCAGACGCCGCAACGCCCCGATCCAGAGCGTGTTCGGCCGGGGCGGTTCGACGACCCTAGACATGCGCTTTCTCCTCGATGGATTCGCGAGCGGACGCAATGTCGTCGGGCAAACCCAGGATGTCCGGCCGCGCGCGGATGAGAACGCTGACCGCGGCGCCGCTGAACACTGCTTCGATCGCCGCGACGGGAAGATGGGCGAACACCAGAAGCTTGGCTGCGGGCAGGAACTCGCGCCCGCTCGCGGCGAGGTCGATCGCCACGAACAGCGCGGTGAGCATCACGCCGAGGCCGCCCAGAATCGTCGCCGCCACGATCGTCGTCCGCTGCCCGCGCGCGGCAAGGAGCCGGAACAGTCCGCCGCAGAAGACGGCGGGAACCGCCATGTTCATAACGTTGGTGCCGAGGGAGATGAGGCCGCCGAAGCCGAACAAGATCGCCTGCAAAAACAGGCCGACCAGCATCGCCGGAAAGGATGCCCAGCCGAGAATGATCCCGGTCACCCCGGTGAGCAGGAGATGGACGCTCGAAGGGCCGACGGTGAAATGAACCAGCGAGGCGACGAAGAACGCGGCCGACAGCACCGCGACCTGCGGAATGCGTTCCGGCGTCAGCTTGCGCAGGCCCTGCGCGGTTCCAGCAAAGGCGACGGCGGCGCCGACGATCAGCACCGGCGCCGAAAGCACGCCGTCGGGAATATGCGCCATCTCACCCTCGCCTTGGCGCGGCGGCGAAAGCCGCACTGCGCCGATCGCCACCCTCGGATCATCAAGGCTTCGCCGCGGTGGCGGCAGCTGTGGCCGGGGGATTCATGTCGACCGTATGCACCCACATGGTGCCGCCGATCTCCGTGCCGACCGTCTTGCCGTCCGGCGACTGGCGTTCCGGGCCCTCCGACAGGGCGTTGAATGCCCACCAGGCCGCCTTGGGCATCGCATAGCTGAACACGCCCTCGGCGTCCGCCTTGATCACCTGGGTGTTGAACGCGTCGGCCGGAGGCTTGACCGAGCCGTCGTTGGTCCACTCGACTTCGATGTCGGCGAACGGCAGCGGCTTGCCATTCTTCAGCACGCGGCCGCGGAACTCGTTCCCGGTCCAGAGGCCATAGGGGCGGGTCAGCGGCTCGATCTCCATGGGCAAGCCGACGAGCTTGTCCCAGCCGTCGCCGGCGCCGAAATCGACCACGACCTTGGTGAAGTGCTGGATGTAATGGTTTTCCGCCGGCTCCCAGTAGGGCGCCGGCTCGAGATAGAACACGTAGTCGGCCGGTTTTTCGACCTTGTACCGGGCCGTATAGGCGTTCTTACCGTCGAATGGCTTCACTATCAGCGACGACTTCAGATCGGTCATCTTGCCGTCGGCGAGAACGCCGAACTGGACCGGTTCGCCCATGTTCATGGTCGGGCCGCCTTCGACCGGATGGGTGAACACGATCGCGAGATCGACGGTGCGGGCCCCCTCGTCAGGAACGATGTCCGTCGACGGCAGAAGCTCCTGGAAATGCGCCTCAGCGAACGATGGGACCGCCAGAATGGCGGCGACCGCGGCAGCGCCGGCGCGCACCCAAGACCGCATCTTTCCCTCCGGCATGAGGTATGAAGCTTTCGTAATTCGTCACACGCGCGCGGTCGTGTCAACTCGGTACCCCATCCGTATGCTAACAATCTTTCGCGATTGAACGATGGGAGCGGTTATGGAGCGGGTGACGATCTCTCTCGACGAGGATCTGCTCCGGCAATTCGACAGCTATCTGGAGCGAAAGGGCTATGCCAACCGTTCCGAGGCGATCCGCGACCTTCTCAGGGAGAGTCTGGAGGCCGACCGCCTGTCGACGGACGAGGGGGCGCATGTCCTCGGGTGTCTCTCCTACGTCTTCAATCACCATCAGCGGGAACTCTCGCGGCGGCTGACCAAGGCCCAGCACGATCACCACGATCTCGTGCTCTCGACGCTTCATGTTCATCTCGATCACGAGAACTGCCTGGAGGTCGCCATTCTGGACGGCCACGCCGCCGACGTGCGCAAATTTGCCGATACGACGATCGCCGAGACGGGCGTCCGGCACGGCAATTTGCATCTGGTGCCGACCGAGCTGGTGAAGGGGACGCACCGCCACGGAGGACACTCGGCCCCCCACACGCACATTCACCCGAAGACGTAGCCCGAGATGAAATGAGGTTGCGCCGGCTGACCCTCACCCGGCGGACTTTGGCCGCCACCCTCTCCCCGGGGGAGAGGGGGACGCGCGGCCCGGATTCCCTTCCCCCTGGGGGGGAAGGCGGCCGCGTAAGCGTCCGGATGAGGGGATGCCGCGCGAATCGTCCGAAAGTCATACTGCTCGAGCCCGCTCCTTTTCATGGAAGCGGTCGGAAAGCGACCGGCTGGTCGGGCTTCTCGACGAACCGCCTCGATTTACTCGACGTGAAACCGGATCGAGGTGCTGGCCGAGAACGAGCCGCCCGGAGGGGGAGGCGGGGAAATCGACCTCACGATGGTGCGGGCGGCGGCGTCGAGCTCGGCCGAGCCCGAGGATCGGACGACCGACGCCGCCGCGACCCGGCCGCTCGGCCCGATCGTGAACGACACCCCGACGGCGCCCTGGACGCTGCGCTGGCGCGCGGACTCGGGATAGAAGCGGTGGGCCTGAATTTCGGCGACCACCAGCGCGGCGTAGCTCGCGCGCGATGCGCCCGAGTCGACCGGTTGCCCGGTCGCGGTCCCGACGTGATGGGCCTCCGACGCGCCCGGCCGCGCGGCGGCCGCTCCGCCGGTAGCGCCGTTCTCCGCCGGCGCCGGGGTTTTGTGCGGCTTCGGATGCTCGGCGGCATCCGGACGAGCCGCCTTTGGGCGCTCTGCCGGTTCGGGCCTGGTCTCAGGTTTTGGCCGCGGCGGCGTCTGAACCCGCGGCGGCGGAGGCGCGGTTTCGAACTCCCGCGCGAGCGCCCGAGGCGGCTCTTCGAGGCGCGCGGAAGCTGGCGCCGCCGCCTGGTCCTTCGCGACGGGCGGCGGCGTTTCCGCCGGAGCGACCATTTGGGGCGGCTGCGTCTCGGCGGGCGGAGGCTTCTCGATCGGAGGCAGCGGCGGCGTCTCTTCAGCCGCGACGACCGGCGGGGGCTCAGGCGGCGTCGGCTCGGGACGCGGAGCGGGCGCCTGTTCGGCGGCCGCTGGCGCAGGCGTCTCAACCGGAGGCGTCGGCTCCGGCGCCGGGGGTGTCGGCGCGGACGGCTTCGCCTCGGGGGCGGACTCGCCGCCGGGCTCCGGCGCCTGAGCGGCCGCCGTGGTGACGGGCGCCTCGTCGCCCGCCGCGATCACCGTCGCCTCGATGGTCGCGACTGCCGGGGGGGCCGGCGAACGGATCGAGGACAGCGCGATCAGCGTCGAAGCATGAGCCGCGGCGACGAGCGCCACGATCGCCGGCCGCAGCCAGCGCGGCTGCAACCGGACCGGGCGATCGGCCGGACGGACGAGCGGCGCCGGGGCGTCTCCGGCCAGTTCGCCGCTCTCCGTCTCGGCGCCGGAGCGATGCGGCGCGGCCGCCTCGCTCGCACGATCGGGAAAGTCTCGCGGTTTCTCTGGGTCGCCGAAAGGGGCGTCGTCGTCAGCCATGGCGAGCGCCTTTGCCGGCCGGCCGCCCGGCAAACGTCCTGCCCTGTGCGCGCTGCCGCGCCGAGCGTATCTGCAAGCCTCGCATGACGCCGCTGACATACAGAACGGGGCGGAAAACGCCAAACCCCTTCGGCTGCGTCCGTCCGTCGCAATTCGCGGGGCCGCGGCGACTCTTCGCCAAAAACCCGCCCGCCTTTCGTCCGCTTGTGGCCGCGCGATTTTCGTCCTAACGTCACATTGTCATCGGCGACCCGGCCGCAAGGCTGGGTCATGGGAACGCGGTGCGCGCCTGACAGGGCGCAATTCCGCGGCTGCCCCCGCAACTGTAAGCGGCGAGCCGTTCGCGCAAATGAAGCCACTGGGGCTCATGGGCCCTGGGAAGGCGCGCGAGGCGACGACCCGCAAGCCAGGAGACCGACCGATGAGTTTATCAACCAGCCGCCGTCGGTGGGACGGAAGGGGGACATATGGTTATGCTCAGACAGCCGTCCGGCTGGGCCGCCGCCGCAATTCTTCTCGCGGCTTTGCAGCCCACCCTGGCCCGCGCCCAGGACGCGACGTCACTCGGGGATATCACCGTCACCGCCGACCGCGTGGAGGAGCCGGTCAACGCCTCAGGCTCTGACGTCACGGTCATTCCCGGCTCCCGCATCCAGCAGTGGGGCGCGAACGGCGTTACCGAGGTCCTGCGCGAAGCTGTCGGCGTCACCGTCACCCAGAACGGCGGACCGAGCTCGCTGACCACCGTGACCCTGCGCGGCGCAGATGCAGGTCAGGTTCTGGTGATGCTCGACGGCGTGCCGATCGGCAACGTCGCAGGCACCGACGGCTCGCTCGACTTCGGCAACCTGAGCGCCGTCGATATCGACCGCATCGAGATCGTGCGCGGTCCGCAATCATCGCTCTATGGATCGGACGCCATGTCGGGCGTCATCAACATCATCACGAAAAAAGGCAAGAAGGGCGAGCAGCGCCGCACCGTCACGGTCGAGGGCGGGAGCTACGGCACGATCCAGGGCACGGCCTCCGTTTCAGGCTCGACGGACAACTGGATCTATTCGCTCGGCGTGACCGACATGTACACCGCCGGTTTTCCGACCTACGGCTATCGTATCGACCGGCCGCTGACCTACGGCTACGGCCTGGGGCCGCTGCCTCCGCTGCCGAACACCATGCCTTCCGACAAGGGGGCGGCCAACGGCGCCCTCACCTATACGATCGGCCCGGGTGCGAGCGTCGATATTGGGTTCAACATCTTCGGAAACACCCTGCAGCTCGCCAATCCCGCCGCCGTTATCCCCTCCGACGTCTTCTCGCCCTACAACTCGTCGACGACCTGGATCGGGAACGGCTTCATTCGGGCGAACGCCACCACCGGCATCCTGACCAACCATCTGACCGTCTTCGCCAACACGACGGATTCGTCCGAGCGCATCACCGAGCAATGCTACAACGCCGAGGCCGCTGCGTTCGACTGCACAAACTATTATCGGGGAACGCGATGGGGCGCCGAATATCAGGGTCAGCTCGCCTTCGGCCCCTACGGCTCGCTTATTGTCGGCGCGCGGAACATGCTGGAGTCGATGAACACGTCGGAATCGCTTAACCCGGGCGACGGCTCCTTCACCCCAGTCGGCGCCGAACAGACGACCAATTCCGTCTACGCCGAATACCGCCTGCCGCTCCTCTCCAGGCTCGACCTGACTTTCGGCGGACGCGTCGATGCGATCGAGGATGGCCAGACCTTCGTCACCGGACGCACGACGGCCGCTTATCACATCGACGAAACGGGCACGAAGCTGCGCGCGGCGTTCGGCAACGGCGCCAAAGCGCCGACCCTTTATCAGCGGTTCAGCCCGTACGGCGACCCGAACCTTCTCTCCGAGACCAACGTCGGCGGCGAAATCGGCATCGACCAGAAGTTGTTCCACGACCGCCTGACCCTCTCGGCGACGGCCTACAACACCTTCTACACGAACCTGATCAACTTCGGGCTCGTCTCCTCCTGCACGGCGCAGCAGGGCGTGCTGGGCGGCTGCTACTACAATGTCGGCACGGAACAGACGAGGGGCGTCGAGCTCACGGCGGACGCGAGCCTCGTGCCCGACGTGCTGCACGCGCGCGCCGGTTACACCTACACCTATGCGGAAGACACGCAGAACGACACGCTGCAATACTACGTGGCGCGCAATTCCGGCTATCTCTCGGCGGTCTATACCGGTGTGCCGAACCTCGAGATCGAACCGCGGCTGCTTCTCGTGGGACCGCGCCCGGCTTATGACTTCTACGGCAGCGCGGGAAATGTCTCTCTGGCTGGGTACGCCCGGCTCGATTGCATCGTACGATACAAGATCAACGACACCTTCACCGCCTACGTTCGCGCCGAGAACCTGACGGATACGAAGTACGAGCTCGTCTACGATTACGGAACGCCGGGCGTTTCGGTCTACGCCGGACTGACGGCGAAGTTCTAAGGCCTGAACAAGGGGAGTCGAAATGCGCCGGTTCCCGCCCTCCCGTATCGTCTGCCTGACCGAGGAGACGGTCGAGACGCTCTATCTCCTCGGCGAGCAGGATCGCATCGTCGGCGTCTCCGGCTACACAGTCCGGCCGCCCGAGGCGCGGCGCGAGAAGCCCCGGGTGTCGGCCTTCACCTCGGCCGACATGCCGAAGATCCTGGCGCTCGAGCCCGATCTCGTGCTCACGTTCTCCGATCTTCAGGCCGACATCGTCGCGGACCTGATCCGCGCCGGCGTCGCCGTGCACGCGTTCAACCAGCGCGACATCGCCGGAGTGCTTGCGATGATCCGCACGGTCGGGGCGCTGGTCGGCGCGGCCGACAGGGCGGAAGCGCGGGTGAAAGGCTACGAGGCGCGGCTCGCCGAAATGGAGGCCGCGGCGCGCGGACGGCCGCGGCCAAAAGTCTATTTCGAGGAATGGGACGATCCGCTGATCAGCGGCATCGGCTGGGTGTCGGAGCTGATCGAGGCCGCCGGCGGTGAGGACGTGTTCCCGGGGCTCCGCGTCTGCAAGTCCGCCAGGGACCGGATCGTTTCGCCGGACGCAGTGATCGCGGCGGCGCCAGACGTGATCCTCGCCTCGTGGTGCGGCAAGAAGGTTCAGCGGGAAAAGATCCGGCGGCGCGCGGGCTGGGACGCGATTCCGGCGGTGCGGAACGGAAGGATCGTCGAGATCAAGTCGGCCCTGATCCTGCAGCCCGGCCCGGCCGCGCTGACGGACGGGCTCGACGCGATCCGCGCCGCGATTGTAGCCGCATGACCCGCGGCTCCACGCCCCGTCGCCGCACTTTCCGGGTGCACGCATGATCCCAAGCCTTGTCGTGGCGGGAACTGCGTCCGGAGTCGGCAAGACCCTATGCGCGGCTGGCCTCATCGGCGCGCTCCGGCGGCGCGGCCTCGTGGTGCAGCCTTTCAAATGCGGTCCCGACTATATCGATCCGGGGTGGCACGGCTACGCGGCGGGCCGTCCCTGCCGCAATCTGGATATTTGGATGCTCGGCGAGAGGGCCATGCGCGAATCTTTCGCTCGAGGCTGCGAGGGAGCGGATGTCGCCGTCATCGAGGGCGTGATGGGTTTGTTCGACGGCGCGCGGTTCGATTCGTGCGCGCACTCGACCGCCGACATCGCCGCAAAGCTTGGCGTCCCCGTGTTGCTGGTCGTCGATATCGCCGCCGCCGGGCGTAGCGCGGCCGCGACCGCGCTGGGCTTCGCGCGCTTCGATCCGGCGCTGCCGGTCGCGGCCGTCGCGCTCAATCGCGCCGGTTCCGAGGGCCATGCGCGCGGCTGCGCCGAGGCGATCGCCGAGGTCTCCGGTTTGCAGACGCTCGGCTGGCTCGCGAGTTCGCCCGCGCTTGCGCTCCCCGAGCGCCATCTTGGCTTGCAGCTTGCCGCCGAGACCGATCGGCGCGACGCGGTGCTTAGCGCGGCGGCCGATGCGGTCGCCGAAAGATTCGATCTCGACGCCGTTCTGCGTCTCGCCGGCTCCGCGCGGCCGGTGGAGGGAGTTGAGCGCCGGGAACGCACGCCGCCGCCGGCGGATGCGCCTGTGCTCGCGATCGCGCGCGACGCCGCCTTTTCCTTCTACTACGAGGACGATCTCGATCTGCTTGTCGCGGAAGGCGTTCGGCTCGCCCCGTTCAGTCCGGTCGCGGGCGATCCCGTGCCGGAAGGCGCGTCGGGCGTCTATCTCGGGGGCGGCTACCCGGAGCTGTACGCGAGCCAGCTCGCCGCCAATGCGGGTCTTTGGCGGGGCGTCCGCGCCCTGCACGCGCGAGGTGCGCCGATCCTTGCCGAATGCGGAGGCTTCATGGCGCTGACCGAGGCGCTCATCGACGGCGCCGGCGTTCGCCATACGATGGCGGGCCTCGTTCCTGGCGTCGCGCGCATGACCCCAAACCTGGCGGCGCTCGGCTATCGCGAGGCGACCGCCGTCTGCGATTCGCCCTTGGCGCCCGCCGGAGCGACGCTGCGGGGCCACGAATTCCATTTCAGCGTCTGGGATATCGCCGAGCCGCCGTCGCCGGCCTGGCGGGTCGAGGGCCCATACATGCCCGAGCCTGCGGCGATGGGCCACGCCGAGCGCGGCCTGCTTGCGAGCTATCTGCACATCCCGCTCGCGCAGCGTCCGGCGCTTGCCCGGCGCCTCGCCGCCGCACTCAGCGCCGCCTGTGGCGCTGGCTGACCGGCATGACGCCGTATTCGCCGCGCCGCAGAGACGAGCGCAGCCCGCATCATTGGCCGAGCGGCGCGGGGAATTCGCGATCCCAGAACTCGACGCCTTCGCGGGTGGCCGCGTAGGCGGCGGCGCCGAGCGCTTCGCCGACCGCCGTGTGCAGCCCGGCGCATGAGGCCGGCTCGCCCGCCGCAGGGCAGGCCACGACGATGCAATCGGTGCCGGTGCCGGTGATGGCAGGCCCCGGGATTTTTGCGCGCGCGTCGAGGATCGCGGCGGTGCGCGCCTCGGCGACGATCGAAATCGCCTCGACGAGCGCGCCGTCGGCCAGCGGACGGGAGACGTGGACAAGTGTGTTGATCGTGCCCGCGGCGGCGCGCAGCGGACGGCGCGAACCGATGCGCTCGCCGTTCGCCAGGCCGACCGTCGTCAAGCAGACCGTGGCGACGTCTTCGACGCCATGGCGGGCGAGATGATGGCGGCGGATGTCGCGCGCGGTCATGAAGGCAAGCGCGTCTGGCAGCCCGATTTCCGCGAGCTTCGCCCTGAGCAGGGCGGCCGGATCGACGTCCGGCGGCAGATCGCGACCTCGGATCTCCAGCCAGACGACGTCGCGGATCGTCGCAAAGCCCGGATGCAGCAAGCTCCAGCCGAGCGTGCGCTGGGGCGCGAAGAAGCGCGCCGTCAGAAGCGGCGGCGCGCAGTGGATTGAGAACGGCGCAGCACGCGCATCCGCCTCATGCATGCCGCGTCCCGGACCCCTCTCAGCCTCGCTTCGCGCGAGGACCATCCTTGTGAGAGGGGTAGGCGTGCGGCTAGCTTGTGTCAACGCAAGGGGTAAGCCCGGGAAACGCCGATGGACGCCGACAAGTTACGCTACAAAAATGAGATGATCCGGCGCAAGGCGTTGCAGGACGCAGCCGTAGCGGCTCGGCCGATCGCCGAAAAAGGCCTGCTCATCGTCAACACAGGACCCGGCAAAGGCAAATCGACGGCGGCGTTCGGGCTCATGATCCGCGCCCTGGGCCACGGCTGGAAGGTCGGCGTGGTCCAGTTCATTAAGGGAACCTGGGACACCGGCGAGAAGCGCGCCTTCGCCCGCTTCGACGACCTCATGACCTGGCGCGTGATGGGCGAGGGCTTCACCTGGGAAACGCAGGATCGCGAGCGCGACTCCGCCGCCGCGCGCGCGGGCTGGGAGGCCGCGCTCGAACTGATGGCCGATCCCGAAATGCGGCTCATCGTGCTCGACGAGCTCAACGTCGCGCTGCGCCACGAGCAATTGCCGATTGACGAGGTGGTCGCGGCGCTGAAGGGCCGCCGACCGTCGCTGCATGTCGTCGTGACCGGGCGCAACGCGAAGCCGGAGCTCATCGAAGTCGCCGATCTCGTCACCGAGATGAGCGAAATCAAGCATCCTTTCGCCGCCGGGGTGAAAGCGCAGGCCGGAATCGAGTTCTAACCCTTGTTGGCGAACGCTCAGAGCGCAACGAGGGCCGCCAGCGCGGCCGCAAAACCCGCGAACTGGATCGCGCAGGCGCGCCGGTAGAGCGCGAGCGCGGCGCGGATGTCGGCGGAGGTCGCCTCGCGCCGTCCTTCGCCCATGAAGGCGTCTTCGACTAGCACGCCGCCATAGACGCGCGGGCCGGCGAGTTGGAGCCCGAGCGCGCCGGCCATCGCCGCCTCGGGCCATCCGGCGTTCGGCGAGCGGTGGCGGCGCGCGTCGCGCGACACGCATCGCCACGCTGTGCGCGCCTTGCCGCGCGTCGCTGCTGCGAAAACAAGCCAGAGCGCGGCGAGACGCGAGGCCGGCAGGTTGACGAGATCGTCGAAACGCGCCGCCGCCCGGCCGAAATCGAGATAGCGCGCGTTCTTGTGGCCGATCATCGAATCGGCGGTGTTGGCCGCCTTGTAGGCGACGCCGCCCGGCAGGCCGGCGACGGCGAGCCAGAACGCGGGAGCGACGACGCCGTCGGAAAAGTTCTCCGCGAGACTCTCGATCGCCGCGCGTGCGACCCCCGCTTCGTCGAGCGCGCTCGTATCGCGCCCGACAATGCGCGAAACCGCGAGCCGCCCGGCTTCGACGCCGCCGCTCTCCAGCGCCTCGGCGACGCTCATGACATGGGCGTAAAGACTGCGCTGCGCCGGCAGCGAGGCGGCGAGCGCCGCGAGCGCGGCCATTCCCAGGCCGCTCTGGGCCAACAAGGCTTGCAACAGCGCGGCCGGCGCGATGGAGACCGCGAGCAGCCCGACCAGCGCAGCGAGGCCGCCGAGACGGCGACGCAGCGGCGAACCGAAATTCAGGCGCCGATCGCACGCCTCGATGGCCCGGCCTTGCCATGTGACCGGATGGCCTATCGCCTGGAACAGGACATCGGGATATCCAGCGACCGACTCGATGGCGAGCGCCGCCGCCGCGAGCGCGAGGTTTTGGACGGGACCGTAGGGCGAGAGGATTGGCATGTGACGATGGGTCCTCTACGCGAAAGTCGGCGGGCGGCGATCGAGCGCCTATTCCAACACGGAGGCGATATCAAAGCGGCGACCGTGGCCTATCCGGATGCGCCTCGGCCTTGGATCGATCTTTCGACCGGGCTCAATCCGGTCGCCTATCCCGTTCCCGAGTTGCCCCGGGAGCTCTGGGCGCGCCTTCCGGAGACCGCGGCGCTCGACGCCTTGCGGGCGGCGGCGGGGCTCTTCTATGGCGTCGAGCCGGAATGCGTCGCGGCGGGCGCGGGATCGCAGGCTGTTTTGCAGGTCCTGCCGCGCCTTTTTCCGGCGCCGCGCGTGTCGATTCTCGGCCCGACCTATGGCGAGCACGAGCGGGTCTGGAAGACTTCCGGCGCCGACACCGAGACGGTCGGGGACCTCGACGCCGCGACCGCCCCGCAAGTCGTCGTCGTCAATCCCAACAACCCCGACGGCCGGATGTTTGCGCGGCTGCGAATGGCCGACACGGCACGGCGGCTTGCGGACGAGGGACGACGGCTGATCGTCGACGAAGCGTTCATGGACTTTGAAAGCGAGTCGGTCGCGGGTGACCGGCTGGCGGCGACGATCGTGCTGAGGTCGTTCGGCAAGGCCTTTGGACTGAGCGGGCTGCGGCTCGGCTTCGCCGTCGCGCCGCCAGCGATCGCCGCGCGGATCCGCGAGGCGCTGGGGCCATGGCCGGTGTCCGGACCGGCAATCGCCGTCGGGATGCTGGCGCTTGCGGATCGGAACTGGCTCGACGCCGCCCGCCGGCGGCTGGAACGCGACGCCGCCTGGCTTGACGACGCCCTAACGCGCGTCGGCTTCGCGCTCGTCGGACAAACGCGGCTGTTCCGCCTTGCGCGCCATCCCGGCGCTGCAAAAACGTTCGAGCGTCTTTGCGCGCAGGGCGTCCTGGCGCGACCGTTCGCCTGGGATCCGAACCTCCTACGGTTCGGAATTCCGACCGTGGACCAGCGCCCCCGACTGCGCGAGGCGTTGATGGCGGCGCGCTGAACTTGCCGGAGAGACCGGAGGGGCAAGATGGCTGGGTTGATGTTGCAGGGAACCGGGTCGGACGTCGGCAAGTCCACCCTTGTCGCTGGCCTGTGCCGGGCGCTCGTCAATCGGGGCTTGAGCGTGCGCCCGTTCAAGCCCCAAAACATGTCAAACAACGCCGCCGTGACCGCCGATGGGGGCGAGATCGGACGCGCGCAGGCGCTGCAAGCCATCGCGGCGCGGGTCGAGCCGCATACCCTTATGAACCCGGTGCTGCTCAAACCCCAGGCGGATTGCGCCGCGCAACTCGTCGTGCATGGACGCGTGCGCGGGACCCTCGGCGCCGGCAATTTCGGCGAGACTCGGCAGAGCCTGCTTCCTGAAGTGATGGAGAGCTATCGCCGGCTGGAAGCCGAATGCGATCTCGTCGTCATCGAGGGCGCGGGATCGCCGGCGGAGATCAACCTGCGCGCCGGCGACATCGCCAACATGGGCTTTGCGCGCGCAGCGCAGGTTCCCGTCATGCTCATCGGCGACATCGACCGCGGCGGCGTCATCGCGGCGATCGTCGGCACGCGCGCCGTGCTGGATCCGGATGACGCCGCCATGATCCGCGGTTTTCTCATCAACAAGTTCCGCGGCGATCCGGCGTTGTTCGCCGACGGCTACGCGGCGATCGAAAAGCTGTCGGGCTGGCGCGGGTTCGGGATCCTGCCATGGCTCGCCGCCGCGAAGCGGCTCCCGAGCGAGGACGCCGTGGTGCTGGAGCAGGGCCGCAGGCTCGCGCCGACGCGCAAGGTCGTCGCCTGCCCGATTCTTCCGCGCATCGCCAATTTCGACGATCTCGATCCGCTGAAGCTCGAACCGGAGGTCGAAGTCGCTTTCGTTCCGCCTGGAGCGGCGATCCCAGCCGAAGCCGTGCTCGTGGTCTTGCCCGGCGCCAAGGCGACGATCGCCGACATGGCCGCCCTGCGGGAGTTCGGATGGGACATCGACATTCTCGCCCATCGCCGTCGCGGCGGCGCGATCCTCGGCATCTGTAGCGGTTATCAGATGCTGGGCCGCCGCATCGCCGACCCGCTCGGGATCGAGGGGGAGGCTGCGGCCGTGGCGGGGTTGGGCCTCCTCGACGTCGAGACCGATCTCACTCCGCGCAAGGCCTTGTGTCGCGTCCGCGGCCAGGCGCTCGGGGCGGCGTTCTCGGGCTATGAAATGCATATGGGCGTCACGAAAGGCGCCGACGCCGCGCGTCCTTTCGCGCGTCTTGAAAACGGCGCCGTTGACGGCGCGGTCAGTGCTGACGGCCGCGTGATCGGAACCTACTGCCATGGATTGCTCGGATCGACCGAATTGCGGGCCGCGCTGCTCGCCCGCCTCGGCGTGGCGAGCCGTGGCGAAGACTACGACGCCGGCGTCGACGCCGCGCTCGATGAGACCGCTGCCGAGATCGAGCGCTTCCTGGATGTCGACGGCCTCATCGCGCTCACGGGCTTAAGACCCGCGCTGGGCCGGACAGGCGCGTGATCGCTGGCGAGCCCCCTCGGTTGTCGCAAGGCAAACGCGCCGTCACGGATGGCGGCGCGCAATGCACGGAATGAAGGCGGCGCGCTGTTGCGGCGCCGTCCCGCGTTCAGGCGTGCCGGAGGGCGTGAGCCTTCGAGGCTTCGCGGGCGGAGCGCAATCCGAGCGCGCGCATGGCGAGGAAGGCGCAGAAGGCCGCCGCGTTGATCAGGACAATGCGTCCCACGCTCGCGACGGTGAAATCGGAGACGTCGGTCCGAGTGGCGAGGCAGGCGGCGTACACGGCGCCCTCATAGACGACGAAAGCGGCGACGAACGCAAGGCCGATCGCAACTGCGCCGTGGGCGCGCGCGAGGACCGCGCCCGCCGCGGCGAGCGACAAAAGGGCGATGACGCCGAGCCCGGCGCCCCAGGCGAGCGTGCTCATGTCGGTCGGATAGCCGAGGCAGGCGAAGCCGACGATCTGGTTTGCGAGCCAGACCCCGAGGATCGCGCCGACCGCGGCGACGGGGCTGAACAGCAACGCCGCTATCGCCGCGAAGGCGGCAAGCGGCAAGGCGCAGGCGAAGCCCAGCGTGAGGGCGACGCTGGCCGCGACCATGAGCGCGGCGAGGACGGCTGTGCGGCTGCGCCCGGTCAGATTGGCAAGAGCATTCATCATCGATCTCCCGAGTTAATTGGATATGGGGCCGCCGGCGCGTCCGCGGCCGCTTGCTCAGCCCAGCGATCTTGCGGGGAAACGGGAAGAAAGCCAGGCTTGGCGGCTTGTCGCGATCCGGCGCCTTCGCCCAGGCGGGCGATCCTGTCCTTGGTGAAATGCCCCATCCCGCCCTCCTGCCGTCCCACCGACGGCCTTGGGTCACGCGCGTCGCCGGCCGGTCTCCTGGCTCGCGACCCCCGCCTCTTCCGCCTTCCCAGACGCTTTGCGCCCAGTGGCCTCATGGAAAAGGCAAGTCGCCTACAGTTGCGGGGGCAGCTGCGGCTTCGGATCGCTCCTGACCGCATTCCCGTTTGCCCCGGATCGACCCGGGGCGCCGATGACGACGACTTGAGTAGCGCCGATTTGCGGGCGTGGCAAGGATCGGCTCAGGATTGGCTCAGGCCGCGCCGGCCGGCCGGTCGCGCAGCCTCGCGGCGAGCCACTCCAGTTGGCCGTCGTGGACGCCGATCTCGGCCAGGTGGTCCTGGGTCTCGGTGACGTAAGACGCGTTGTCGCCCGACTGGCCTCGACCGGCGCGGACGATCGCAAGCATCGTCTCCCGGTCGAGGCGGCCGGCGTATTGCCCGTGCAGACGGTCGGCGACATAGGTCAGCGCGTCCACCCGCTCGCCGCTCTCAAGCGTCACTGCGACCGTTCGCTCGACGTAGACCGAGGTGACCTGTTCGCGGTCGTGCAGATACCGGATGGTCGGCTCGCGCAGCGCTGCGGCGACACGGAAGGCCACGCCCGCGCACGCGCCGCCGCGGTCGAGACCGAGCACCAGCCCCGGCCTGTCGGGCGTGCCGCGATAGACGTGCGAATAGATGCACAGGCTGCGTCGCCATCCGCGCACCGTCGCCTTGCAGCGGAAAGCGTAGACGAACCCCGGCCGCCACATCAGCGAGCCATAGCCGAACACCCAGAAGTCGCCGTGCGCGCTCTCGGGCGCGGACCGCGCGCCGACAGACGCGCGGCCGGCCGGAACGGAGCCGCCGTCCAGGTCGGCGGCCGCGGCTTCAGGATGCGCGCGAGCGCGCGGCGCCGGCGGGGTCAAGGGCTTCATCTCCGCGGCGATTGCTGCATCATCCGCAGCCGATGCGCAACCGACGCCTCTCGCGCCCCGACGTCAGGCCGCGAACGCTCGCGCGGCTGCGTAACCGAGCGCGGCGGCGAGGGCCGAAAGCGCAGTTCCCCAGGCGAGATCGGCGAGCGTCAGCGTCGTCGTCCAGTTGCGCAGGGTCGCCTGGTTGGTGAGGTCGTAGGTCGCATAGGCGAAAAAGCCCATGAGCGCCCCGTTTCCCGCGGCGAGCCGCAGCGAGCTCGCATCCAGTCCCGGCCGGACCGCAAGGATCACCAGTCCCGCTGCAAAAAGGAGGTAGAACGCCACGGCCGGGGCCGGCTCAAACCCGTCGATGAGAATGTCCTTGAGGACCGGCCGATAGAGCCGCTCTCCGGCAAACGACAGCCAGACGAAATCGATTCCAGCGAAAGCGAGCAGCGTCGCGCAATAGGCGATGGCGACGGATTTCATGATGTGTTCCCCCGCAACCTGATCATGGGCTGAGCCCCATGGCCCAGAGTCGATGCGCGTCCAAATGTCCCGCGAGCAACCCGGCGCCCCCGAGGGGAGATACGCGGGGGCGCGCTCGACCGTTTACTCGACGCTTCCCGAATTTCCGGCGGCCTCGGGCTTTGGTCGCCGGGCGCGGACGAAAACCGAATGGCGTCGGCTTCCGTATAGGGGAAGGAGGCTGACGTCATGCCGATCTTGGCCGATAAGCCGGGCGAACCGAGAACGGCGGCCTGCGAGTCGGCACGGCTCGGAATCCAGGTTAACCCGACTTCACCAACTCGCGCTGATTTTTGCGATTTTCGGGGTGTGCGAGCGCGCCAAGTAACTGATTTTATTGGGCTGAGTGTCCGAGAATCCGTTGTAGTGCCGACCAAGGCCCT
>NZ_JBKQOT010000307.1:0-4277 GCF_052145395.1 Roseiarcus sp. | reverse complement strand
GAAGGGTGAACGAGGTGCGCACGATATAGGGCGACTTCTAGGTGATCATCGCGGTCGCGGCGGCTGTGACGATCTCCGGGACCTTGGCCTCGGTCGCGATCGGCGCGGCCGCGAGCGCCAGCGGCGTCAGGCCGAAACCCATCAACACGGCGGCGTGATCATTGCCCACCAGCTCTTGCGCGAGGCGCTTGGTGACGTCGGCGGCGCCGGTGTCGTCCTTGACCTCGAGGACGATCTTCTTGCCGGCGACGGCGTCGCCGTGCTCATGGATATAGAGCTCGGCGCCAGCCCTTTCCTGCTTGCCGGTCGAAGCCGAGGGTCCTGTCATTGGCAGGATCAGGCCCACGGTCACGGTGTTGTCGTCGGCGAGCGCGGGGGCTGCGGCGAGCATCGCACACAAGGCGGCGCCGAGCGTCCAGCGTTTGACGGTCATGGTCCTTCCTCCCTCTCGGTTTCGAGCGTTTCGCGATTATGGTTTCGGCGCGAGGTTACCCGTCGCGATCGGGGAGCGGAAGAGCATCACGACTCTTTCGCGGGCAGGTGAGCAAGAATCCTGTCAGCAAGGACCCGATAGTCGGCCGCCTCCTCCGCGGTCGCCCGGAGCCCCAGTTCGCCGATCGCCTGCTGCCAGTCGACCGAGGCGCGCGACATCGCGGGGAAGAAGCCGAGCAGGCCCACGGTCAGCGCGACCTCCCGCATTTCCGCGGCGCGCCGGACCCCGTGCGTCATGACGCGCTCCAGCATGTGGGCCGCGCGTTTCTTCCAGTCGAAGCCCGGATAGGTGTCGTCGAGCGAGTCGAGGACGATCTCGATCACGCCCGCCTTCGTTCCTGCGAGCACGCATTCGGCGACCAGCGCCTCGAGTCCCTTCATCATGATCGAGCGGGTCATCTTGATCGCCGAGGACGAGCCGACCGGGCCGTCGTGGATCTCCGCGGCCATGCCGAGCCCTGCGAGCACGGGCGCCGCGGCCCCGGCGTGCGGACCGCTGATGAGAAGCGGCGTGCGATGGAGCCTCGGGTGGACGGGCGCCATGACCGCGACATCGACATAGCGGCCGCCCGCGGCGTCGACCGCCTTCGCCGTGCGTTCCTTGGTCTGCGGCGCGCAGGAATCGCAGTCGAAGAAGAACGCGCCCTTAGCGAGGCCGGGGATCGCCGCGACCGCCGCCTCGTGCGCCTGATCGGCCGTGACAACGGAGAAGACCGCGCCGGCGCCGGCGACCGCCGCGGGCGCGGTCGAGGCGCCGAAGACGTTCGCCCTGACGTAGTCCGCGCGCTTGCCTTCCCTCACCGCGGCGTCGGGCGAATCGGTCTTGATGTCATAGGCGGTGACGACGGCGGCGAAGCCCGGGACGGTGCGCCAGCCCGCCAGGAACGCCTGCGCCGCCTCGCCGAAACCGATGAACGCAATCGCGGTCGTCCCAGCGTTTTCCGCCGTCATGGCTCACCCTTGCGTTTCGGGCAAATGGACGAGCCCGTCGATCGCGGGCGAGGCCTTGATCTGGCAAGACAGGCGGCTGTTCGGCTTGACCTCGGCGGCGGCGATATCGAGCATCGCAAGCTCCCCCTCCTCCGCCGGCGGCAGATCCTTGAGCCGCGCCTCGTCAACGTAGCCGTGACGGCAGGCGCAGGCCATGGACCCGCCGCACTCGCCGACGGTTCCGTTGAAGTCGACATAGGTGATTTTCGCCATGAACGACTCCGAGGCGGGCGCGCCGATGTGTGTTAGTGGACCGCGAGTTCGAGCGCCAGAGGGCTCCTGGGAAGTCGAGGACGGCATCCACGGGAGCTGGTCGGCGACGCGGAGGTCGTGCACGAAGGGCTGACGCGCGAGGCTTGCCGGCGGCCCTGCTGGGTCGCGCCGCCGGCCGAAAAGCTTGCCGCCGAGCTCGGCTTTGACGACCCGGCCTATTTCAACCGCTACCGCTTCATCAGGCGCGGCACGGGACAGACGCCGCGCGCCTGGCGGGAATGGCGGCGCTGGGCGCCCATGAGGCGCCAAGCTATCGGAATCTGGCTTTTGGCCTCGGAAAGACCGGCTCTGCAGTCACACCGGGACGTTTTGCTGAAAGGATTTATTATCAACTGGAATATAAGCCCAGCTTCAAAAACCCGCTTTATAATGAATTATTTACCGCCTTAGAGGCCAAAATTTGCTTTAATCGGCCTAAGAGCCCGAATGTTGTCGCTTATTTCATGTAAACGAAGCCTTGGGCCACTTGCCTTTACCGGCCCGTTTCCCCCACGAAGAGGATCAGGACATGAGCCACCTGCGCTTGATCTTGACGGCGGCGGCGGCTGTCGGACTGTTAAGCTCCACGGCTTCCGCCCAGACCATCGCGACGATTGATGGCCACTATTACAAACTCGTTCCCCTGAAGAGGCCCTCGCCGAACGCCGAGGTCGTCACGGTCGTTCCCAATGAAGCGACAGCGAGCGTCCCCGCGAGTGCGAGTTGCCGAGTGACCACATTCCAGAATGGAGAATATGATCCGGAATGGGTCACCATGTGCGGTCCGCCATAAGACGCGCACCCCACGCTGGTATTTCAGGCGCCGCAGAAGGGATTTTGCTCGCGGCGCCTTTCACAAAGCCATTTTCCTTTTGAAATTTACCCGCTTGGGACGAATCGTTCGGTTTTGACCTCCAGCGCGCATGCGCGCCAGCCGGCTCGCTCGAGCCGAAAGCGGTCGGGCGGGGCTGGAAGTCGTGCACGATCGGCTGACCCGCGAGGCCTGCCGCCGACTCTACCGGGTTTGAACAACTCGCCAACGCCAACTCACCGCGCCTGCGCCGCGACCGGCTTCGCCACCGCCTCGACCTCCGTGCGCATCCAGCGATGCGCCGCGTCGTCGTGGTCGCGCCGGCTCCAGATCAGGAACATCGGCAGGATCGGGCAGGGGACGGGCGGGGCGGCGCTTGCAAGGTCCCGCAGGAGACCGAAGCGCAGGAGGCTCGGCGCGGTCGCCAGCCTATCGCTTCCGCGCAGGAAAGCCGGGACGCCCGCGAAGCCGGGGACCATCACGACGAACTGCCGTTTGATCCCCTTCGCGGCGAGATTCTCGTCGAGATCGAGCGTCCGGTGGGGCTGGTAGACGACCGTGACGTGGTCGGCCGCAAGGTATTCGCCCTTGCTGCGCGGCGCCGCCCGACGCGCGGAATCGTAGAACACCCGGTAGCGGTCCTCGAACAGGCGCTTCTGCATGATGTCCGCCCCTTCCGGCGGGCGCGGGCTGACAATGAGGCTGCACCGCTCCTCGCGCAGCATTTCCGGCGTCGGCGCGTCCGAGGGGATGATTCTCAGCGCCACCCCCGGCGCGCGTTGGCGCAGGCGCTGAAGCAGCGCGGGCAGAAGCGCGTCCCGCTGCAGGTCGTTGGCGGCGATGACGAAGGTCGTCCGCCAGCGCGCGGGATCGAAGGTTTCGGAATGGGCGAAGCGCTCGAGATCGCGCAAGAGGTCGCGCGCCCGGATCGCGAGAGCCTCGGCTCGGGCGGTCGCGACGATTCCGCGGCCCGACTTCACGAACAGCGGGTCGCCGACGATCGCTTTGAGCTTGCCCGCCAGGTGGCTCACCGCCGAATGGGTGACGCCGAGCCGGTGCGCCGCGCCCGTGACGGAGCCCGTTTCCACGATCGCCACCAGCAGGCGCAGCAGCCGGGCGTCGAGGTCTGACCAATCGAAATCGCTCATGCGATTCATGATGATCCATGCATTGCTTGTTGGCAACGGCGCCGATATTCGGTTGGGAAATCGTTATTATCGGGAGGGATGCAATGTCTGCGTCTCACGAGATTTTCGGTACGACGCCGTTCGACGGAACGGTCGCGATGCGCGGCTACGCGATCAACAAAATGTGCTTTTCCTTCAACAGCGCGCAAAATCGGGAAAAGTTCCGGGGCGACGAGGAGGCCTACATGCGCGCCTATGGCCTCAACGAGAACCAAGCCGAGGCGATCCGCAAGCGCGACGTGCTCGGCCTGCTCGATGCGGGCGGCAACGTCTACTACCTCGCCAAGTTCGCCGGCATTCTCGGCCTCGACGTGCAGGACCTCGGCGCGGCCCAGACCGGCATGACCAAGGACGCTTTCAAGGCGCGGCTCGTCGCCCAGAACGACCAGCCCGAAACGATCTGAGCGGAGGAACCCCAATGGCCAGAATCGTCGGCGGACTCGCCACCTCGCATATTCCCGCCATCGGCGGCGCGATCGCCAAGGGCCTGCAGCAGGAGCCCTACTGGAAGCCGTTCTTCGACGGCTTCGATCCGGCCCGCGAAT
>NZ_JBKQOT010000306.1:0-3886 GCF_052145395.1 Roseiarcus sp. | reverse complement strand
AGGGGGTCGCGCCGCCCCCAGCGTCTCGAAAGCAATAATCGATAAATAAGATAGACACAGTGGTATTAAATCAGGCAAAAGAGAACGGGATCTGCGCGCTCGCGATCGAGCGCGGCCCACGGCGATATTGGCGGGGTTTTGGGCGTGGACGCGGTCGACCGCAAGATCCTGAGAATTCTCCAAGAGGACGCCTCTCTAACCGTGGCGGAGATCGGGCGCGCCGTCGGCCTGTCGACGACGCCGTGCTGGAAGCGAATCCAGAAACTCGAAGCGTCCGGCGTGATCCGGAAGCGCGTGGCGATCGTCGCGCCGGACAAGGTTGGTTTCGGCGTGACCGCGCAAGTCAGCGTCCAGTCGGGCGATCACGCCCGCGAAGCCGTCGAGGCCTTCATCGAGGCCGTGCGTGCGATGCCGGAAGTGCTGGAATTTCAGCGCGTGGCGGGCGACGTCGACTTCTGCCTGCGCGTTGTGACAGTGGACATCCCCCACTTCGAGGACTTCCATCGGCGCCTCACCTCGCTGATGCCCCTCAGACGCGTCTCGTCCTACTTCGAGCTTCAACAGTTGAAGTCAGAGACGGCGTTACCGCTCTCGCTGGCGCCGGGCGTGAGCCAGCGAGTTGTGGGTGGCCCCTCGGGCGGGTAGCGCCGGCGGTCCTGCGCGGCGTTTCAGACGAGCTTCAGCAGCCTTGCGGCAGTCGCGGAAAAGACCATGTCGAGCACGTCGTCGCGGAAGCCGAGTCGCTCGTAGTCGTCCGCCGACTGGCGCATCGCGCGGAAGGGATAAGACGATCCGAAAGCAATCTGGTCGGCGAGTGCGCCATTGGCAGCCTCGACGTAGAGTCGGCCTCCCGGCTGGAAGATGTACATGTCCGGAACCAGTGTCACGTTCTCGTACCGGAACGCGACGCCGATGATCTCGTCGGCACGCGGCCAGGCGCCGTGATGCACGACGATCGCGAGGCGCGGGAAGCGCCGCGCGACGCGCCCGATCGCCGACGGATCGTTGAACGCAAGGTTCGGCGTCGTCGGGCCGGACATCAGGAACACCGGCGCCTCGAGATCCTGGAGCGCCTCATAGACCGGCCAGCAGATCGCGTCGTCGAAGGCGCGAGCGGGTTCGCCGAACCCAGGCTCGAGGTTGATCGCCTTCAGCCCAAGGCCACGGATCGCGCGCTCGGCTTCGTCGGGCGCGCGGCGCCCGAGCCGTTCAGGATCGATCGAGCCGACGCCAACGAGCTCGGGATGGCGCGAGACGAGCGCATGGATCGCATCGTTGTCGTTGCGGATCGCAGGCGTGTCCCGGCCGATCACGACGGCCGCTGCGAAGCCGGTTTCCCGAATCTCCTCGATGTAACCAGCCTCGGTCTGCGAGCGCACGAAATGCTCGGTGTCAGCGGAACCGGTGCGATGGTTCAGCCATTTTGCCGTCTCGAATTCCGGTGTGCCGCGGCGCGCGCCGTAGAAGTCATGCAGAAAGGCCGGACGATTGCGGATATCGATGATTTTTCGACTCACGTGCGTCTCCAAATCGCCTGCGGCAAAGGGGTGGCCGGCTGTGCCGGCCGGCCTTTCAATCATGGGACAATAAAATTGACAAGAACTATAGACATACTGGATCATAAGCTTGTGGCGGGGTCGAGATGTCAATCCACGCGGCCGCCCGACTCCTTCCCCGGTCGGCAGGACCTCGCCGCCTTCGCTTCCCTGCCGAGGATATTCCGATCATGACGACGCCCAGCACGATCACCGCGCTCTGGTTTCTGCCCACATTCGGGGACGGACGCTATCTAGGCTCGCCGGAATCGGCTCGCGCTGGCGACTTCGCCTATCTCAAGCAGATTGCGCTCGCTGCCGATTCGCTCGGATTCGAGGGCGTGCTGATTCCGACCGGCCGGTCCTGCGAGGATAGCTGGCTCCTGGCCTCGGCGCTTGCCCCGCTCACCGAACGGCTTCGCTTTCTCGTAGCTGTGCGGCCGGGCGTCCTGTCGCCGACGCAAGCCGCCCGTATGACGGCGACCCTCGACCGACTGTCCAACGGGCGCGTCCTGATCAACGTCGTTTCCGGCGGCGATCCGCAGGAGAACCGCGGAGACGGGCTCTTCTGGTCGCATGCCGAACGCTATCGCGCGACCGAGGAATTCCTGAACGTCTACACGCGCATTCTCGCCGGAGAATCCGTGACGTTCTCGGGCGACTTCATCCGCGTCGAGGACGCGCGGGTGTCGTTTCCGCCGGTCCAGCGGCCGCGACCGCCGCTCTATTTCGGCGGCTCGTCCGAAGCGGCGCATGATGTCGCCGCGCGCACGATTGATAAATATCTGAGCTGGGGCGAACCGCCGCAAGATGTCGCTGCGAAATTCGACGATGTGCGGCGCCGGGCGGAGAAGGCGGGGCGTGAGGTCACGCTCGGCGTCCGCCTGCATCTCATTGTGCGGGAGACGACGGAGGCGGCCTGGGCGGCCGCCAACCGCCTGATCGAGAAACTCGACGACGACACGATCGCCAATGCGCAGAAGGTGTTCGCCCGCATGGACTCGGTCGGTCAGCAGCGGATGAGCCAGCTTCATGGCGGCCGGCGCGACAGACTCGAAGTCGCGCCGAACCTGTGGGCGGGCGTCGGCCTCATCCGCGGCGGCGCCGGAACCGCGCTGGTCGGCGATCCGGACACGGTCTCGGAGCGGATCGACGAATATCGCCGGATCGGCGCCGACACCTTCATCTTCTCGGGCTACCCGCATCTCGAGGAGGCCTATCGGGTGGCTGAGCTTCTGATGCCGCGCCTGCCGCTGGTTCGGCCCGCCGGGGAGACTGAGAGGCTGGTGAATACAGGGCCGTTCGGCGAGATCCTGTCGGGCGTGCGAACCCCGTCGGAGAAGGCGGCGGTCGCGTGAGCGCGCTTCGGCCCACGATCGCCATCGTCGGCGGCGGCTTCTCCGGCGCCGCGGTCGCCTATCATCTGGCCCGCGCCGGGGCGCCGGCCGATCTCGTCGTCTTCGAACCGCGCGCACGCCTTGGCGCTGGTCTCGCTTACGGCGGCGACGAACCCGCGCATCGCATCAACGTGCCGGCGAGCCGCATGTCGCTAATGCCGGACGACGGATCGCATTTCGTCCGCTGGCTCGAAGCCTCGGGTATCCTTGAGCACGATCCGGTCGCCCGCAGCGGTGCAGACGCCTTCCCGCGCCGGAAGGATTTCGGACGCTACATGGCCGAGGCGCTGCGTCCGTTCGCCGTCGACGGGCGCGTGCGCCATATCCGCAACGCAGTTGTGTCCGTACGCCGAGCCTGCGGCGCCTGGATTGTGCGCGACGACGCCGGCGACGTGACCGACGCCGACCTTGTCGTCATCGCCACGACCCACCCGAGCCCGACGCCTCCAGCCGAACTCGAGCCGTTGCGCGGCGATCCGCGCCTGATTCCGGACGCGCTGGCCGACGGCGCGCTGGGCCGACTGGACGGCGACGAGCGCGTGCTTCTCGTGGGCTCGGGGCTGACGGCGGCCGACGTCGTCGCCACACTCGACGCGCGGGGACATCGCGGGCGGATCGTCATGATCTCGCGCCGTGGTCTGCGGTCGCTCGGCCACGCGCGGCGCCCGCTCGCTGCCGAGGGCAATTTCGTCTCGGATCCGGCCCGAACGGCGTCGGCGCTCGTTCACAAGGTGCGCCGCGCCGTCCGGCGCGCTGAGGCCGAGGGGCGGACCTGGCATCCGGTCCTCGACGCGGTGCGGGCGCAAGGCGCCTCGATCTGGCGAGCGTTGACGCCCGAGGCGCGCAAGCGGGTCGTCGTACGCCTGCGCCCGTTCTGGGACGCGCATCGCTTCCGCGCCGCGCCACAGATTGAGGCTACGCTAGAGCGGAAGCTCGCGGACCGGACGCTCGAAC
>NZ_JBKQOT010000305.1:0-3994 GCF_052145395.1 Roseiarcus sp. | reverse complement strand
CGGCGTGCTGATGCGCGCGCTCTACGGTCAGGGCACCCCAAGGGAGGCCGCAGAGGCCGCATACGCCTTCATTTTCGTCTTACAAACCGACGAAGCACTGGCCTTCGGCCTGATCGCCGTCGTCGACCGCGAATTCGCAGCGTTCGTCGTCATCGACGCCGAGCCGACCTCAAGCCGAAAACCGGGACTTCATCAACGGGCTGGTAAGCCGGCGTCAGTCGATCAGCCTGCGGTAGAGATGCCAGGTCGTGTGGCCGAGCACCGGGAGAATCACGATCAGCGCGACGAACAGGGTGACGAACGACAGCGCCAGGTCCATGCCGATCACGACGGCCCAGGCAAGCATGGTGCGGGGATTGACAAGAACCGCTCGGACGCTGGTCGTCAACGCGGTGACGAAATCGATGTCGCGATCGGCGAGCAGGGGCGGGGAGATGGCGGTGAAGGAAAACACGACCAGCGCGATGACCGCGCCGACCAAGTTTCCGACGGCGAAGAAGGCCATGCCATAGGTCGTGGTGAAGATCGTGGTGAAAAGCTCGGGGAGCGAAGGCACATGCGCGCCGAAGAACCCCAGGAAAAGAAAGACCGCCAGGTCCAGCCAGAGGATCAGAGTGAACAGGCTCACCAGCGCCAGCCATCCAAACTCCATGCCGGCCCTCGACCAGACCGCGCCCAGCACGCATCGCCAGCTGAGCGGCTGGCCCTGCTCGAGCCGCCGAGAAACCTCATAAGTCCCGGCCGCCGCGAAGGGCGCGAACAACGCGAAGCCCATGACGAAGGGATAGGCCAGGTAAAAATAGCCGAGCGCAAAAGCGACCCAGACGATACCCAGTCCGCCGACCGCATAAATCCCGCCGAAGAACATCCCATATTTCGGCGCCCGGTTGAAATCCTTCACACCGAGCGCGAGACATTCCATCAGATCGCTGATCTCGATTCGGTTGATCTTGATCGGAGCGCCCCGCTCCTCGGAATGCGCCCCGGCTGAGGATGGCCCTGCGTCAGCCATTATCGCCATTCGTTTTCTCCCTCTTGACTTCGCCTCTTTCGGGAATTGCCCGATTGGAACACGTTCCACGCGGCGAGGCAACGCTTTCTTCGACTTTGTTACGGGTTGACCGGCCGGGCGCGCGGGGCTGGTGCGTCATTGTTGCATTGCTGGAATGCAGCCAAGAATGTTGCCGTTTGGCCCGCGCTGTGGCATGAGCCCGCATCCCCGATAATCAATCGCTTCAGGAACGCATGTCCTTTACGAACGGTAACAGCTTCGCTGATCGCCAGGCGGCCGCCGCCAAGGCGCGCAAGGCGCTGGCTGAGAAATTCCTCTCCAACGCAAAATATGACCCCTCAGACCCGGCCGTGGTCGAGCGCGAGGCCAGGCGCAAGGCGATTCTCGAGGCGCGCGCCCTGCGCGAAGTCGAGCGCGCGAAGCGCCGGGCCGAGGCCGCTGCGGCGGAGGCGGCCCGCAAAGCTGCGGAGGAAGCCGCCCGCCAGGAGCAGCTTCGGGTCGAGGCGCTTCAGCGCGAGGCCGAGGCGCAGCGCTTGCGCGAGGAGGAGGAGCGTCTCGAATACGAGAAGAAGCTCGAGCGCGATGCGCGCTACGCCGCGCGCAAGGAGCGCAAGACGAAGAAGAAGTCGGTAGCCGAGCGCTGGGGCTGAGAGCGACCGGGCTTCGTTGATCCGGGCCAGTAACTCGGGCAGAAGGACGCCCGGGTCACATTATCCGGAGAGCGGAGCCAGGATGCCATGACAAAGCCCCTGCGATTGGGCGTCGCCGGTCTGGGCGTGGTCGGGACCGGCCTCGTCCAGCTCTTGCAGCGGCAGGGGAATGCGCTCGGCGTGCGGGCCGGACGCGGACTGTCGCTCGCCGCCTACAGCGCGCGCCGCAAGCGCGACGGCCGCGCAGAGATCGGCGACGCGCTCTACTACGACAACGCCGTGAAGCTGGCGGCTGAGGGCGATATCGACGTTTACGTCGAGCTGATCGGCGGGGCGGACGGGATCGCCTTCGAATCGGTCAAGGCGGCGCTCCAACGCGGCGTGCCGGTCGTCACCGCCAACAAGGCGATGCTCGCCGCGCACGGGCTCGAGCTTGCACGTCTGAGCGAAGCGCACGACGCGCCTCTCTTCTACGAGGCGGCGGTCGGGGGCGGCATCCCGGTGATCAAGACGTTGCGCGAGAGCCTCGCCGGCAACGCGATCGAGCGGGTGTCGGGTATTCTCAACGGCACCTGCAATTACATTTTGTCGCGGATGGAGACCGACAGGCTGCCATTCGACGCCTGCCTCGCGGAGGCGCAACGCCTCGGCTACGCCGAGGCCGATCCGAGCTTCGACGTCGGCGGGTTCGACACCGCCCACAAGCTCGCCATCCTCACCTCGCTCGCCTTCGGCTCGAAGATCGACGCCTCGGCCGTGTCGGTGGAAGGGATCGAGTCGATCACGCTTGCCGACCTTGTCGCCGCCGACGAGCTCGGATTCCGCGTCAAGCTGCTCGGGGTCGCCGAGCGGACGCCGCACGGGGTCGAGCAGCGCGTCCACCCGACCATGGTCGGCAAGAGCGCCCCGCTCGCCCAGATCATGGGGGTGCTCAACGCCGTGTCGATCGCCGGCGACGCGATTGGGGAGCTCACGCTGGTCGGGCCGGGAGCGGGCGGAGACGCCACCGCCTCGGCCGTCGCGGCCGATCTCATCGACGTCGCGCGCGGGACGCGCCTGCCGGCGTTCGGACGCCCCGCGGCCTCGCTTTCGGACGCCGACCGGGTGCCGATGCAACGCCACGAGGGCGGCTACTACGTCAGGCTGACGGTTGTCGACCGTCCGGGCGCGATGGGCGCGATCGCCGCGCGGTTCGGCGAGCGGATGATCTCGCTCGAAGCGATCATGCAGAAGCGCGCGACCAGGGAATCGGCGGCCGCCGGAGTCGTGCCGGTCGTGCTGATGACGCATGGCACGACCGAAGCCCTGATTCGCGACGCGCTCGCCCGGACCCTCGAGGAGGGGGTCGTACGAGAACGGCCACAGGTCATCCGGATCGAGCGCGAAGCGGTGTGAGACTGCTCCCCATTCCGGCGACCGGTCGCGTGGACGCGGCGGCCGAGGACCGCCGCATGCGCGTTGTCGCCATTGCGCTCATGTGCGCCACGATGGTGTGTTTCACCGCGCACGACACGTCGACGAAATGGCTCGGCCGCCAGCTGCCGATCGCCGAGATTGTGTGGGCGCGGTACATGGGCGCGACGATCGTCGCGCTGATAGCGGCGCGGCCGTGGTCGCGGCCCTCGGCGCTCGTGTCGAAGCGTCCAGGGCTGCAGGCGTTGCGCTCGCTGCTGCTGCTCGCCACGACCGGATGCGTCGTGGCCGCGCTCCGCAGCCTCCAGCTCGCCGAATCGGCGACGATCTCGTTTTTGACGCCGATCTTCGTCGCGCTCGCGGCGGGACCCCTGCTCGGCGAGCGGGTCGGGCGCGAGCGGCTGATCGCGATTATCGTCGGCTTTCTCGGCGTGCTGATCGCCACGCGGCCAGGGACGAGCGCGTTTCAGCCCGCGGTCCTGATCGCCGTGGCCGGCGTCGTCTTCAATGCGGGCTACGTGATCGCGACACGGAAGCTCGCGGGCGTCGACGGGTCGAGCACCACGCTCGTCTGGACCCAGGCGGCGGGCATCCTGCTGGTGACGCCGCTGCTTCCCTGGGTCTGGGTGACGCCGTCGTCCCCCAGAGTCTGGGCGGTGTTGGCGGGGCTCGGCGTGTTCGGCGCCGCCGGCCACGCGCTCCTGATCGTGGCCCACAAATACGCGCCGGCGCCGGTGCTGACGCCATTCTCCTATACCCAGCTCATCTGGATGATCGTGTCGGGTCTTCTCGTATTCGGCGACGTCCCGCCGGTCGCGACCCTGATCGGCGCGGCCGTCGTGGTCGCTTGCGGCGCGTTTCTGGCGGTGCGCGAGCGGGCAGGGCGCGGAGTGGGGGCGGGGTAGAGGTTCCCTTCAGA
>NZ_JBKQOT010000304.1:0-2706 GCF_052145395.1 Roseiarcus sp. | reverse complement strand
GGAGAGCGCAGCCCAAATCATCAAGGCGCGCGCCGCTTCGTTGAAGGCGCGGATCTCGAGCAGCATGCGCCGGACGTCGGGATGCACCAGGATGGGATCGGCAGGTTTGCCAGGCTCCTTGGCGCCGGTCAGCGAGCGGCCCTGCAGGCGATCCTTGGCGTAGCCGGCCGCGTTCTGGTAGGCGACCTCGGATTGCGCCAGACCTTGCACGGCGACATCGAGGCGGGCGCTGTTCATCATCACGAACATCGCATTGAGTCCACGATTTTCCTCGCCGACGAGCCACCCCTTGGCGCCGTCATAATTCATTACGCAGGTCGAATTGCCGTGGATGCCCATCTTGTGTTCGATTGATCCGCAGGAGACACTGTTTGGCTCACCCAACGATCCGTCGTCGTTGACCAGCACCTTCGGGACGAGAAACAGCGAAATGCCCTTGACGCCGGCGGGGGCGCCCTCGATACGCGCGAGCACGAGGTGAATAATGTTTTCGGCAAGATCATGCTCTCCCGCTGAGATGAAGATTTTCTGGCCCGAGATCGCAAACGAGCCGTCGTCCTGTTGCAGTGCGCGCGTCTTGATGAGGCCGAGATCGGTGCCGCAATGCGGCTCGGTCAGGTTCATCGTGCCGGTCCATTCGCCCGTCGTCATCTTGGGGAGAAATCGGCTCTTCAGCGCGTCATCGCCATGGGCGAGCAATGCGTCCGTCGCGCCTTTGGTCAGGGCCGGATACATGGTGAACGCAAGGTTCGCCGCCAGCGCATATTCGTTGAGCGCGACGCTCAAAAAATGCGGAAGCCCCTGCCCGCCATAGGCGGGTGAGCCGGCAATCCCGACCCAGCCGCCTTCGACATAGGCCTTGTAAGCTTCCCGGAAACCCTTGGGAGTGACGACCGACCCATCCGGAAGCCGTCTGCAGCCTTCCTGATCGCCTGGCAGGTTGAGAGGCTGCAGCACTTCCTCCGCGAGCCTGCCGCCCTCGCTCAGGACTGCCTCGACAACGTCGATTTGGGCGTCGGCGAAGCGCGGTAGGTTCTCATACCGGTGCAATCCGAAGACGTCGGTGAGAAGGAACATCGTGTCGGCCACGGGAGCTTTGTAAATAGGCATGGGACGTGTCCTTAGGAGAGCATGAAACCGGGGTCAGGGTCACGGAGCGTACATTCAAAAACAAAGCATCGGTCGTCATCGAACTCGATCCGCGAACGGGGCGCGCGACCGCGAGATCTTGGCGAGTTCGGCCGTAGACTCAGGCAGAGCCTGATAGGGTCGGCGAAGAGGCCGCGGTCGGCGACCTGGAAAATCAGCGCTTTTTCGACCTTGTTGACGGCGACGATCGACGACGCGGTGATCGAGACCCGCTGAAGCTCAATACAAGTCTCCCAATATCGGCCAAAAGCGACGAGGGTTCGTTGTTCAGCCGGTAGCGAGGTTGAAGGCGAAGTCGGTGCTCCAGGCGTTCAGCTCCGTGTGGCCCCAGCTCCTTGGCTTCATGGGGAGATGCTCATGCCAGGGCCGCGGCTCGCTCATCCCGAGTTCGGGAATGAACGCGTCCATCTCGGTGTAGAACTCGACCATCACCCTGTCGGGGTCGTGGTGGTAAGATGCCACGTTGTGCCCCGCAGTGTGCCGTGACGGGCCCCAGAGAATATTGACGCCGGCCGCGCGCAAGGCGTCGGCGGCGATGCCGTGGCAGGAACTATCCCTGAGCTCGAAGGCGATGTGGTGGACCCGGGATTCCGGCGCCTTCACGAGGTTGACGACGTGGTGCTCGCGGTTGCAGGTGAGGAAATTCGCGATCCCTGCGATGTCGTCGGTGAGAACGAAGCCGAGAAAGTCCTTGAAGAATGCGATCACCTTGTCGCCCTCAGGATTGATGATAGCGACGTGGCCAAGCCGCACGGGCGAGGCGCCGGTTTGCTTGAAGCCAGGAACCGAAGCTTCAATCGCGTCGTAGAACTGAATGACCAAGCCGCCCGGGCCCTCGACCTCGACCAGCTCGGCGACGCCGGGCTGACTGTCGGTCTTGACCGTGGCGGCGAGTCCAGTTTCGCGGACGTCGCGGGCAAAGTCGGCGGTCGTGATGTGGGGCTTAAGCTGAAAGCCCACATGGAGCAGCGCCTTTTGGGCGGCCGGACGCAGAACGAGATCGTGATGGTTGTAGCCAACCGACAGATAGACCGAACCGTCGTCTCCGAGCGCGACCTCGGTCATGCCGAGATTTTGCAGATAGTGCTGCTTCGCCCGTTCGATGTCCGGCGTCCCGAGCGCGACATATCCGAGTTGGAACACTTTTGGATCGAATTTCTTGCTTTGCATGGGCTCCTCCTGTATAAACCGTGAAGTCTTCAACTGCGGTCATCGTCCGGCGCCGCCAATCGTCGAGCAGAGCGTTGAGCTCAGCGCCGTTCCGAGCGCCGCCCTGTACGTAGAAGTCAGGCCGCACGAACACGGCCTCGCATCCCAACTGCTCCAGCCACTGACCATAGCGACCTGTTACGTCACGAACCTCGCCCGGCGAGAAATCCACGAGCCCGGCATTCCAGCCTACCAAACCTTTGTGGTTCTCATCACTGATGGAGCACAGAATCGAAGAGTTCCGCGCAATGACGGCGAAGCGCACGCCGATCAGGTCGTCGAACAAGCCTCGCCGCCCGTCGATCTCGATCTCGCTTTGAATGCTGAGCAGCCCGCCGCCGGGAGCTT
>NZ_JBKQOT010000303.1:0-14218 GCF_052145395.1 Roseiarcus sp. | reverse complement strand
GCGCGCTGCTCGTCTATTTCGTCGTCATGCCGCTGCTGATCCGCTTCTCGGTGTCGCTGCAGCAGGTCAACACGCCGGGCGAGGCGACGATCGAGCTTTTGCCGAAAGTCAGCGAATATCTTTCGCTGATCATGACACTGATCCTGGCCTTCGGGATCGCCTTTCAGCTTCCGGTCGTCCTCACGCTGCTCGGCCAGGTCGGGATCATCGACTCGGCGTGGCTGGTGAAGATGCGCCGCTACGCCATCGTGACGGTCGTCGGCATCGCGGCCATCCTGACCCCGCCCGACCTCATCAGCATGACCTCCCTCGCCCTGCCGATGCTCGCGCTCTACGAGGGCTCTGTCATTGCGGTTCGCTGGATGGAGAAGCGCCGGGCCGAGGCCGAGGCGCGCGGCTCGAACACAGGGACGTGACCCGCCGATCAGCCCGCGGTCATCGGCGGCAGGTTGCGATGCTGCTCGACCCGCCGCAGGCGCGCGTCGAGATCGCTGATCAGGACGCCGTGGCCGACGCCGCTCGTGTGGTAGTCGACGACAGCGCGGCGCAGGCCGACGATCTGTTCGGAAAGCTCCTTGCGCATCGTCAGGAGATCGGAGGCGACGTCGGCGCGGAGAGAATGTATCTCCGATTTCAGCTCGGACTTGGTCGCCATCTGGCTGAGCGACGTCGCCATTTCGCTGCGCAAAGCTTCGAGGTCGGCCTTTGTCGCCATCTCGGCGCGCATCTCGCACAGGATTCGGAGAATGAGGCTTTCCGGTTCTTCCGCCATAGTTCAATTCTAGCAGCTTCGCGGCGCTGGGTCAGCCGCGATTCCTGGAGCGCCCGCGTTGTTTGGCTGCTGGCCCGGCAATTTAACGCGATGGTTATGGTTGTCTTCAAGAAGCCCTGTCCTCGACGTCCGACCGATCAAGAGTCGGCCGCGTGACGCCGCGCGACATTTTGGCCGCGGTCAGCGTCGCGCTCGTCTGGGGCCTCACCTTCATCGCCATCAAGGTCGGCGTCGGCGAGACGTCGCCGCTGATGCTGTCGGCGCTCCGCTTCGTGTTCGCGAGCATCCCCGCGGTGTTCTTTGTCGCCCCGCCCAGGGCGCCCGCCTGGAAGGTCGCGCTCTACGGGCTTCTGATCGGCGTCGGACAGTTCGGGGTGCTGTTCATCGCCATTCGCCAGGGCTTTCCGGTCGGGCTGTCGTCGCTGGTCATCATGGCGCAGGTCTATTTTACGATTTTGCTCGCCTGGCTCATTCTCAGTGAGCGGCCGAAGCGGATGCAGCTTATCGGCGCGGGGGTCGCCTTCGCCGGGATGGGCGTGATCGGCTCGGAACGGCTCGCCGGCGCCAGCGTCGGTCCGTTCCTTCTGGTTGTGCTCGCCGCTTTCTTCTGGGGAGCGGGGAACGTCGTCGCAAAGACCGCCGGAAAGATCGACGCGCTCGCCTTAACGGTGTGGTCGAGCCTCGCCGCGCCCCTGCCGCTCATCGCGCTGTCGCTCGCCTTCGACGGGACGACGCCGCTTTACGGGCTCGCCCATCCGAGCTGGCGGCTCGCCGTCAGCGTCGCGGTCATCGCCTATGCCGGGACGATCTTCGGATTCGGCCTATGGGCGCGGCTGCTCGCCCATTATTCCGCGGCGACGGTCGCCCCGTTCGCGCTTCTGGTGCCGGTCGTCGGCATGGCGGCGGGCGTCCTCATTTTCGCTGAACCGCTGCGAGCGGTTGAGCTTTTCGGCGCGCTTCTGGTAATGGCGGGCCTCGCGCTCAACATATTCGGCGACCGGTTGCTGCGCAGCGTCTTCGGCTCCAGGTGATCCATGCACGATATCAAAGCGATCCGCGACAATCCGAAAGCCTTTGACGAGGGACTCGCGCGCCGAGGCCTCGCCCCCCGCGCCGAATCGCTGATCGCCCTCGACGAGAAGCGCCGCTCCGCCATCCTCGAATTGCAGCGCGCCCAGGAGCGCCGGAACGCCGCGTCGAAGGAGATCGGCGCGGCGATGGCGCGCAAGGACGTCGAGGCTGCCGACGATCTCAAGGCGGAGGTCGCGGGCCTGAAGGCGGCCATGCCGGAGCTCGAGGCGATCGAGCGGGAGGCGGGCGTCGCGCTCGAGACGGCGCTCGCCGAAATCCCGAACCTGCCGTTCGAGGACGTCACCGACGGCAAGGACGAGAACGACAATGTCGAGGTGCGCCGCTTTGGCGCGCCGCCCGCGCTTGGCGGGATCAACAAGCCGCGCGAGCACTTCGAGCTTGGCGAGGCGCTGGGGCTGATGGACTTCGAGATCGCGGCGAAACTGTCGGGGGCGCGGTTCGTCGTATTGAAGGGGGCGCTCGCCCGCCTCTCCCGGGCGCTCGAGCAGTTCATGCTCGACCTCCATACGACCGAGCACGGCTATACCGAGATCGAGCCGCCGGTGCTGGTGCGCGACGAGGCGATGTTCGGCACGGCGCAATTGCCGAAATTCGAGGAGGATCAGTATCCGGTCGGTGGGTACTTCGAGCAACCCTCTAAAATTAATGAAGATATAGTGCAAGAAAGAGTAAATGATCTAGCCAGACAATTTGGCGAGGAGCAAATATCCGAGAGAAGACTTATCGAAAAATTAAACGAGATGTATAATTCAGGCATCGGTGACTTCAGATTTGGATGGCGGATAACATTAGAGCTTCTGACGGCGGTATCAGCTGCCAAAGATAGTTTTTACTCAGTATTTCAAACGCTTTCTCAAAAGATCTTGGACAGAGAGAAAGAGCGCTTCTGGCTGATCCCCACCGCCGAGGTTCCTCTTACCAACCTCGTTCGCGAGAGCATTGTTGACGAGAAGGCGCTGCCGCTGCGCTTCACCGCGGGAACCTTATGCTTCCGCGCGGAAGCCGGCGCGGCGGGCAAGGACACCCGCGGCATGATCCGCCAGCACCAGTTCCGCAAGGTCGAGCTTGTCTCGATCACCACGCCCGATGAGGCGCGCGACGAGCACGAACGCATGACCCGATGCGCCGAGGAGGTCCTGAAGCGCCTCGGCCTGCATTTCCGCACCGTCGCGCTGTGCACGGGCGACATGGGCTTCGCGTCGCGAAAAACCTATGACCTCGAGGTATGGCTGCCGGGGCAGGGCCGATTTCGCGAGATTTCTTCCTGCTCGGTGTGCGGCGACTTTCAGGCGCGCCGCATGAACGCGCGCTGCAAAGCGGCGGACGCCAAGGCGACCCGCTTCGTGCACACGCTCAACGGCTCCGGCGTCGCGGTGGGGCGCGCGCTGATCGCGGTGATGGAGAACTATCAGGAGCCCGACGGCTCGATCGCCATCCCCGAAGTCCTGCGGCCTTACATGGGCGGGCGGGCGCGGATCGAAGCAAGGGACTGAAGGCGCGGTTCTACTTCAAGATGAGGTCGGCGAACGCCTTCGGCAGATCAGCGACGGCGGCGTAGGCGACGAAGCCGAGGGCGAACGCCTGGACGTAGTGGAGGCTAATCGCGCCGAACGTCACAGCTCCAGAATGGAAACGCCAGTAATAGACAACCGAGGCGATGAGAAGCGCCAAGGCGAACTGGGACGTCAGAAAGACGTCCGCCAGCCGCTCGGCGAGGCTCGCCGGCGAGGGCGCCACGACCACCGGCAATGCGCTCCTGCCCACATCGCTCCCTCTGATCGAGGCGGTCGCCGTCACGTTGAAAGTCTGGGCGAACGGGTAGATGTGCTCGACCGGCTCGTTGCGCAGCAGTTTTTGCGCGTCCGTCCGGAATTTCGCCGATCTATCGCCCCAGTCGACGGCGACGTCGACGCCTGGACCCCAGTTCGGATCCAGGCTGTCGAAGACGAAGAGAACGCGGTCCCCGGCGACCGCCTCTTTTAGCAAGGGACTGACCTTCAAGCTGATGTCCCGAGGCGCAATCGACAGTTGCTGGATCAGGGCGACCGCTGCAGCGTCGCCTGATCGGTTAGCCGCGTCGAGCCGCGCGTCCATCGGAATGCCGGCGTCCTCCAGCCCGCGCCGGAAGACGGCGCCGGACACGGCGATCGCCTGGCCATACTCGTCATTCAGCTTTCCGATGCAGTCCACATCGCCGCTCGGCTGCATCTGCAGATTGATCCGCGCCCTGTCCAGCGCGCTTTCCCATTCGGCGACCTCCGGCCTGCCGCTCTGCAGCTTGACGCTTTCGCCCATGAAAGCAATCTCCTGCAAGGTGCCCTTCCGGATCTCGTCGCAGTACGGCGCGACCGCTCGCGCGCTGGCGGCGGCGATATGTTTCGGCAGATAGTCGCGCCAATCTGCCTTCAGCGTCTCGTAAGCCTTTTTCACGCCCGCCTTGTCCTGGTGCGCGGCGGCGTCGATCCCGGCGGCGGCGGCCGCGTCCATCGTGGCGCGCGCCGCATCGTCCTCGATATGCGCCATAGCGCGGCGCCACACCGCGAACGCGGCGCCCATGCCTTTGAAGTAGTCCGAGTCGCTGAGCGAGGCCGGAGGACCCAGTTTCGTGAGCTCCGCAAACATCGGCTCCACGGACATCTCGTCGCCCGCGGCGTTCGCCGCCTCGTGCACCTTATCCAGTATGACCGCCGCTCGCGCGCGCAGGGATTCGGTGACCGCGTCTTCGATCAGCGCATGCGCATCCCGCAGGTTCTCGAGCGTCAATCCGGACGCGAGCTTGGCGTCGGCCGTGTCGAGACTCTCGATCAGCTTCGTCCGCTCCTCGGGGGGGATCGCCTGGTCGGCCGCGACTCGCCGGATCCGGGCGTCGGAGACGAGCATGGCCGTGTCCAGCAGGACATATCCCATCGCCAGAGCTTGCCGCCTCTCCAGCTCATCGGCCGCGCGCTGCATCCAGGATCGCGTCGCGAGCGCCGTATCCCGCGCCCGGCCCCCTTCGCCGGCCGCCAGCGCGAGCCGCACCCGCTCCACATGAGGCTCCAAGGTCGTGCGGGCCGCTCGCGCGTAAGCCGCGACCAGCTGGTCCTGCAAGCCTTCCGACATGGCCCGCAGACGTTCAGAGAAGGTCTGCGCCGCGGAGGCGCCGAAGGCAGGCGCCGCGGACAGCGCATTCAACCGGGTCTTGAACGCGTCCCATTCCTTCGCCAAGTCGTCGATCTCCAGCACGCCCGGCGACGCGTCCGACAGCGCCTTGCGCAGCTCGGCATGGGCTTCGCGCGCAGCGGCGAGGGCGGCCGTGGCGTCGGGGACCCTTCGATCCACGACGGAATATCCGCGGGGCGCCGCCAGCGACCTCAACGCGTCGTCGATGTTGCGATTGATTTCGGCGATCGCCTCGGCGTGACTCGCCGGAGGCGGATTGTGCGCCCAATCCGCACTGACGGCGGCCTTGAACAGCAAGGCCTGCCGCGTGGTTTCCTCAATGCCCCCTGCGCCCGTCAGGAGCTTGGCGACGCCGAGAAGCGACAGGCCCAAAAGCAGACAGAGCACGCCCCAGAACGCGCTCGCGGCGACGTCGACGCGCAGCGGCGTCGAGATCGGGTCCGCGCCTGCGGACTTGACGTCGAGATCGGCAAGGTAGCTTCCCGGACGCGCCGGCGCGGACCCTGTGACTGCGACCTCGATCGAATCGCCGGCCGGAACCGTGCGGGGAACGACCTCCGCCGCGAGCGAGCCGGCGTCCGCCGCCAGACCGGTTCGTTCGCTGATAAGCGGGGAGACGGTCGCGGAGGCGACCGCGAGCGCGTCCCGGTTCCGGTTCTTGACGACCGCCTTCGCCCGATCGAGCGTCACGGCGCCTTTCGCGAAGGGGCCCCAGATCGACCGCGCGGAAAGCCGTATGACGCCGTGAGCATCCTGGTCGGAAGTTTTTGTCTCGCTGCCCACGCGTAAAGAATACACGCATCCATCGTCGAAATCGATACGGTCATTCGAGACCGCGCCGGCTGTCTCGCCGCCGCGCGAATCGCCGCTCGGGTCTGGCGCCTCGCTGACCTCCGGCGTATAGCGCCTCGCGAAAGGGGTCCCCCATGCGAATCCTGCTCACCAACGACGACGGCATCCACGCTCCGGGCCTCGCGGTGCTCGAGACGATCGCCCAGGAGTTGTCCGACGACGTCTTCGTCGTGGCGCCGGAGAGCGACCAGTCCGGCGTCGCCCACTCGCTGTCGCTCAGCGATCCTCTGCGTCTGCGCGAGATCAGCCCTCGCCATTACGCGGTCAAGGGCACGCCGACCGACTGCGTCATCATGGGCGTCCGGATGATCATGGCCGACAAGCGTCCCGACCTCGTGCTGTCCGGGGTCAATCGCGGCCAGAACGTCGCCGAGGACGTGACCTATTCGGGCACGATCGCCGGCGCAATGGAGGGCGCGATGCTCGGCATCCCCGCGATCGCCCTGTCGCAGGCCTACGCCGGCGTGCATGGGCGCCCCTTGATTGAATGGGATTCGTCCGAGCGGCACGCCGTCCCGCTGATTCGAAAAATCCTCGCCGCCGGCATCGCGCCCGGGGGGCTCGTCAACGTCAATTTCCCGCCTTGCGCCGCCGACGAGGTCAAAGGAATCGCTTTCACCCGCCAGGGTCAGCGGAACGCCGAGCTGATGCGAGTCGAGCAGCGGCGCGACGGCCGCGGCTTTCCGTATTTCTGGCTCATGTTCCAGCGCGGCGAGATCCACATCGACGACGGCACGGACCTCGCCGCGCTGGCCGAGCAGAAGATTTCGGTGACGCCGCTCCGCCTCGATCTCACCGACGACGAATCCCGGCTAAGATTGGAGAAGGCGTTCGCGATTCGCTGACCCCCGCGGACCCTGCGGTGAGGATTTGTCTTGAGCGCCTCGGAGGCGGAAGAGCGCGCCCAGTTCACCCTGGCCATGCGCGCCAAGGGCGTAGACCTTGATCTTTTGCGCGCGCTGGAGCGGGTGCCGCGCGCGCTGTTCATGCCACAGCGATTCGCCGACATTTCGGGCCGCGACATCGCGCTGCCGATCGGATGCGGCCAGACCTCCCAGCCCCCCTCGGTCGTGGCCGCGATGATCGCGGCGCTAGACGTGCAGCCGACCGACGTGGTCTGCGAAATCGGAACAGGAACAGGCTATTGCACGGCTTTACTTGCGCAGTTTGCGAAGGAGGTCGTGTCGCTCGAGCGGTTCGAGACTCTGGCCGTCGAGGCCTCGGCGCGGGTCAGGGCGTTCGGCCTCGCCCATGTCGACGTTCGATGGGCGGACGGGTTCGAGGAGCATGCCTCCGGCCGCCAGTTCGACAAGGTTATCGCGCATGGCCTGATCATTCCGCCGGCGCGGGCGCTGATCGACCTGCTCCAGCCGCGCGGCGCCATGGTGGCGGGGCTCGCGGGGCCGGGCAGGGGCGAGCAGCGAATCGTCCGGCTGACGCTCGGCGCCGACGGGCCGGTTCATATGGCCGACTTCGGACGTTCGCGGGCCTTGAGGCCGCTGGAGCGCGGCCTTTCGCGCGCGCTGTGATCGTCGCGCCCTGGCCGTCGCCGCGGGAGAAACGACGGGCGCCCAAACCTTGGGCGTCGACTTCCCGGGTCACAAACGATTCATCTTAAACCTTCCCTTAACTCGAATGCTCCAAGGTGCTGTCGTTATCAGTCGCGTAACCTACAGGTACAGGCACATGAGTGATCGCGTTGCGTTTCTGGGGGGACGCGCCGTCCCGCGTCTTGCGCTGACTGGCCTTGCGCTAATCTCGCTTTCGGCATGTTCCGCGGACGTGACGCGGTTCGACAACAGCCCCTTCGCCAATCCGTTCAGTTCGCCGTCCGCCCAGGCGACGCCCCCGTCTGCGGCGCCCTCGGGGCACGTAGCGGCTGCGCCGCTCGCGCCGGCGAGCACCGTCGCGAGCGCCTCGCCGCCGGGTCCGGCCTCGCCTGCGCCTGCGCCAGTCGCGGCCGCCCAGCCGGTGCGCGGCTCATCCGCCGGATGGAGCCCGGTCGGCGGCACGCCGGTCGTGGTCGCCAAGGGCGAGACCCTCGATACGCTGTCGCGTCGCTACGGCGTGCCCTCTTCCGCCCTGCTCAGCGCAAACGGCCTTTCCAGCGCGGCCGAAGTCAAGGACGGGATGCGGATCGTCGTGCCGGTCTACAGCGCCGGGGGGCGCGCTGTGGCGTCCGCTCCTGCGGCCAAGGACAAAGAGGCCGAAGGCGCCAAGGCGAAGAAGCGCGCCGAGGACGTCGCCGAGGCCGACGACCGCGACACGCCCGCGAAGGCGAAGAAGGTCGCCGACAAGAAGGCCGAGGAGAAGAAGGCGAAGGCCGAGGACAAGGCGGCGGAAAAGACCAAGACCGCGAAGACGGAAGAGAAGACGGCGGAGGTCAAACCCGAGCCTGCCCCAAAGACCCAGCCGGCGACGGTCGCCAAGGCCGATTCCCCGAAGACCGACGTCCACAAGACGACGGCGTCCAAGAAGCCGGCGGTTGACGACACCCCGACCGGCCACGTCGATCCGAAAGCGGCGACGGCCAAGGAGTCCGTCACCTCCGCGCAGGCCGACGCGTCCGGATCGAGCCCGGAATTCCGCTGGCCCGCGCGCGGGCGCATCATCCAGGGCTTCAAGGCCGGCGGCAACGACGGTATCGACATCTCGGTTCCCCAGGGAACGTCGGTGCGCGCGGCCGAGAGCGGCGAAGTGGTCTACGCGGGCGATGGGCTCAAGGGCTACGGCAACCTGGTGCTGATCAAGCATCCCAACGGCTATGTGACCGCCTACGCCAACAACGAAGAGCTCGACGTGAAGAAGGGCGAGCAGGTCAAGCGCGGCCAGGTGATCGCCAAGTCCGGCGACACCGGCAACGTGAATTCGCCCCAGCTCCACTTCGAGCTGCGCAAGGGATCGACCCCGGTCGATCCGACCAGTTATCTCGCCGGCCTCTGACGGCGGGATCCGAGGTCCAGCCTCCAGCCTGGACGCTCAAGAGCCGACGGGGATCGCCGCGAGACACGTTGATCCCAGGGTGCGGCCAACTAGGCGGCGGGTCCCAAGAAAGGCCCGCCGCCTTTGATTACTTTGTCGGCCCAAACGAGGTTCCCAGCGCGAAGCGCCATTCCGGCATGGTTCTTGTCTGCGGGAAGCGCTCTGTCGGCGCTTGGCGGAAATGAATGGGGATGCGTGGCGTCTCAGGCCTGACTATCAGCCGGCAGTTCCGCCTCGACCTCCGCCAGAAACGCCTCGACGCGCCGACGGTCCGCAGTCCCGCCATAGAGGTTGGAGCTCAAAGTGATCTCGTCGCGATAGGCGGTCACCGCGAGCTGGAAATACGGCTTGTACTTGATCGAGCCGCAGAGGAAGGCGTCGCTCGGGCGAACTCCCGCGAACGACAGACGCGCCTCGTCGATGACCCCGATATTCGTCATGCAAACAAGGGGATTTTCGAGGCGCCGCCGCAGGATGCGGTTGGCCCGGGCGTCGCCGCAATGCCGGAACAGCAAGTCGAGCTTGAAGAAGGCGTTGACGCCGATGGCGCCGCCCTTCTTGGTGTCCATCGTCGCCTTGACGCGCGCGAGGGTCGCGTCGAACGGTTCGTCGGGGCGACGTTCGAGCGAGGTCATGGCCGTCGACGACAGATTGGTCAGCAAGGCGAAAGGGGCGCCCGGTTCGAGATACCGGCGCATGTCGACCATGATGGGGATCGCGAGCCGCTCCTCCGGCGGAACGTCGAGCGCGCGGAATAGGCAGAGATAGAAGGCCGCCAGAATCTCGTCGTTGAGTGTCGCGCCATGGCGCCGCGCATGGGCCCGGACGGCGCTCGTCCGCTCACGGGCGACCCGCCGCCTCGCGATGAAGGGGACGTCGCCTCCGCTTGGCTCCATCGGGAACTCACGGGCGCCAGCGCGGTTGTTGTCTCCTTGCTCGAAGAGAAGCGCCCTGATCCGAGAGGCGAGCGAGAAGCGCGTGACCACCTGCGAAAGACCGCGGTCGCCGTCGACCCGGGGCGGGACATAGGCGGGATCGGCGGCAAGGCGCGAATAGGTTTCGCACAGGAAATAGAGATAGGCTTTGAAGCCGGCGCCGTCGCAGATCATATGGTTCAGGGTGATCGCCGCTGCCGGGGGATCCGCTTCGAGCCAACACAGACGAACCTGCGGGCTGCGCGCCTCGTCGGCGCGACGCACGAGAAACGCCTCCAACGCATCCGGGGTCGCAGCCGTCTCGAAGGCGGCGGCCGATTCTTGCGGTTCGAGGCGTTCCCAGAACGGCCGCGGCTCCGCGACATAGCGCGCGCCAAGGATCGGAATCGCCGCGATCGTCGCGGCGAGCGCCTTCCGCAGAAGGCCGGCATCCGGCGCCGAGCGGCTTTCGAAACTGAGAAGGCAGTGGAGTTGATGGTCGTTGAAGCCGTTGAGGTCGAACAGCCGTTGAACCTGATCGAAGATCTCGGCCTTGAACGAAGGCTCGCGCATGTCGCTGAGTATATTCGAGCGCAGGCCGGCGAGATAGATTTGTCCGGCCGCGAGTGAGGACGACGCGGACCCGTGGGTCGCGACAAGTCCCGGCGCCTTTGCCATCCCGGCATCCAGAGGACGGACCATGCAGACCAAGCCCCTCGACGCCTTCGCCGCCTCGCTCACGTTTCTGCTCTGCGTCGTCTGGGGCTTCAACCAGGTCGTGGTGAAGCTCGCGCTCGCGGACGTCGGACCGATCGCCCAGACGGGGATCCGGTCGGCGATCGGCCTCGTCTGCGTCGTCGCCTACGCGCTCGTCGCAAAACGCCGCATTTTCCGCATCGACGGGACCGAGGCGGCCGGCGCGCTCGCCGGCGCGCTGTTCACCGCCGAGTTCATCGCGCTCTACGAATCGCTGCGCTGGACCACGGCGTCGCGCGCCACCGTCTTCATCTACGCCGCGCCGTTCTTCGTCGCGCTCGGCGCGGTCTTCCTGCTCAAGAACGAGCGCCTGAGACGCGTCCAATGGGCCGGCCTCGTCCTTGCCTTCGTCGGGGTCGCGCTTGCCATGATCGGGCGGACGCCCGGCGGCGGTCTCCTCGGCGACGCGCTGGCGCTCCTCGCCGCGGCGCTCTGGGGCGCGACGACCCTCGTCATCAAGGCGACGCCCCTCCGGCGCGCGGACCCGATCAAGGTTTTACTCTACCAGATCGCCGTCGCGGCGCTCGTTGCGCCGTTCGCCGCCGTCGCCTTCGGCGAGCCGTCGCCCACACACGCATCCGCGACCACGCTCGCCGCGCTTCTCTGGCAGGGGATCGCGGTCGTCGGGGTGAGCTATTCGCTCTGGTTCTGGGTCCTGAAACACTATTCCGCGCCGCAGCTGTCCGCCTTCACCTTCGTCTCGCCGCTCGTCGGCGTGTTCGCGGGTTGGCGGGTGTTCGAAGATGCGATCACCCCGGCGTTCGCCGTCGCGATCGCTCTGGTCGTCGCGGGCCTGACGCTGGTCACCCGGCCTCGACGCGCTGGCGCTCAGAACTGAACGACGGGCTTAAGCGCGCAATCTATACGCCGACGACGGGTTCTGCGCCTCCCGTCCGACAGAGCTTTCTTGTTGCGGTCGCATGGGCGCGCGACATCAGCGCGGCCGAGCGGGCCGGACCGCGTTCAGCCGGCGAATGGGGTCGGCGTCCAGCCACTGCGCCATGCGCGCCTCGGGCTCCGGGGACGGCGAATCGACGGCGACGATTTCATATTCCTTGGCGCTTCGTTCGAAGAGCTCCGATTTGCTCTTGATGCGATACGTCCGGGACTGGCCGTCTTCCTCCGGCAGCACGCGCACCACTTCGAAAAGGCCGCTCGGCTTCGAGATCGGCGCGACTCTCGAATCGAATTCGACGATTTGCCCGATCGCATATTTATGGCGAGTCATGAACTTCCGCCTCAAGAGATGAAGATGTGAAAAAGGGTCAGGAGTCACCTGACCCTTCGATTCACTGGACGTGGGGCGCATATCTCCTGGCGCCTGCGCCTCCCCGATCGCCGCCAATCACTGCGATCTCCGGCCTCGTTCAGACCGCTTCGAGCTTGTCCGCGGAGACCTTGCCCGTGCGCTGGTCCTTGACCAGTTCGAACTTGATCTTCTGCCCGTCACGCAGGGTGCTCATGCCCGCCCGCTCGATAGCGGTGACATGGACGAAGGCGTCCTTGCCGCCGTCATCCGGTTGAATGAAGCCAAAGCCCTTTTCGGGATTGTACCACTTGACTGTGCCAGTAGGCATGACGCCCTCCTGAATGCGAGTGTGACGACGAGACTTCGCGACGCGAAATCCTCGTCAGAGTTCGATCTTTGGGGGAAGAGCGTCGCACCGAGCCGTTTGGAGGCTCAGGCAAAGAAAGTCCGGCCGAATTTCGAATGCGCGCTTTTTACGCACATGATTGCGCCTTTTCAAGGGCGATTGCCGTTGGGGCCCCACAGCGACGCCCGTGCCGTTGCGCGCGTCAAGTGGCCGCGACGAGCGGTTTGCCCAGCCTTCCCGCCAGGTCCTGCGTGAACTGCCATGCCGTCCGCCCCGAGCGGGAGCCGCGCGTCGTCGCCCATTCGAGCGCATCGCGCTCGATCGTCTCGGCCGGCGCGTCGAGCCCGTAGTGCTTCGCGTAGCCATGGACCATGGCGAGATAATCGTCCTGGCTGCAATGGTGGAAGCCGAGCCACAGCCCGAAGCGGTCGGAGAGCGACACCTTCTCCTCGACCGCCTCACCCGGATTGATGGCGCTCGACCGCTCGTTCTCCATCATCTCGCGCGACAGCAGGTGGCGGCGATTCGACGTGGCGTAGAAGAGGACGTTGGCGGGGCGGCCCTCGACGCCGCCTTCGAGCGCGGCCTTCAGTGACTTGTACGAGGCGTCGCCGGCGTCGAATGACAGGTCGTCGCAGAAGACGATGAAGCGATAGGGCGACTCGCGCAGCATGCTCATCAGCGCCGGCAGGCCCTCGATGTCCTCGCGATGGATCTCGACCAGCTTGAGTTTTCCGTCGACGCCCGGCCGGCGGTTGATGGCCGCCTGAGCCGCCTTGACCAGCGACGACTTGCCCATGCCGCGCGCGCCCCAGAGGAGCGCGTTGTTGGCCGGCAGGCCGCGGGCGAAGCGTTCGGTGTTCTCGACCAGGAGGTCGCGCACCCGGTCGACGCCGCGCAGGAGCGAGATGTCGACGCGATTGACCTTGGCGACCGGCGCGAGCGTCCCCTTCTCGGCGCGCCAGACAAAGGCCTCCGCGGCGTCGAAGTCGGGCTTGCCCGGCGCAGCGGGCGCGAGGCGCTCGAGCGCCTCGGCAATGCGGCGGAGGAGGGGGTCGGAAGAGTCGGACGCGGGCGGAGACATTGGGGAGTCCTCGTGCATCGTTTCCAGGGATCGACAGTCTTCTTCGAGAACGCGCCGGTCTGCTTCGACCCCCATGATGCGCTTGCGCATTCTGACGGACGCCATTCGCGTCCCGCAGCTCAGGACGTGCTCGCCGCTATCGCAGGCCTCGTAGCCGTTCGCCCGGTAGAACCGCTCCGCCGTCAGCGACGAATCGGCCTCAAGCGTCGCGAGCCCCTGATCGCGCGCCGCGCGCTCGATTTCGCAAAGGATCGCCGATCCGACGCCCTTGCGGCTCGCGGACGGCGCGACGTAGCAGGCCCTAAGTTCGTGGTTTCGGGCGACCATGCCGCCGATTCCGATGATCTCGCCGTCCGCTTCGGCGACCAGTCGATACTCGCGATCGGCGTTCGCGCGAACGATGTCGATGTGCTTCGCGGTGATCGGCAGCGGCGCCCACGCGTCGATCACCTCTCGCGGATAGTCGCTCGATGCGAGCCCACGCACGGCCTGGCGATGGACTTCCAGAAACGCCCGTGCGTCTTCGGCGCGCATCGGTCGAATCGATACGGAAGGAGAGCCATTCAGGCCCAATGCCCTTTCCCGCCTCACGACCAGCTGTAGGCGAACATCCCCATGACGACGAGCACGAGAACCGCGGTAAGGACGTAGTGCTTCGCCGTCCACGGGTGCATGGTCGGGGCGTTGTCGGGATCGTCGCGATAGTGTCGGCGGCTCATGGGCCGGCTCTAGCATGAAGCGCGGCGCGCCGGAACCCGCCGGGCGCTGTCCTGGCGCTCGGTTCGCCCGCCCTCGCAAACCGACCGACTCGATGCTATATCTCGGGAACGGCGCCGGGCCTTGCCCCCGGTTGACGGAGAGAAACGATGGCGTCCAGACTCCTGCGACGGCAGGTGAGGACTTTGACCGATGCGGCCGCGGCGCGCGTGCGCGAGTTGACCGAAGCGGCAGGGCGGCCGATCGCGGGCTTGAGGGTCGGCGTAAAGAACGGCGGCTGCGCCGGCATGTC
>NZ_JBKQOT010000302.1:0-7873 GCF_052145395.1 Roseiarcus sp. | reverse complement strand
AAGGAAAGAGACGGAGGCCCAAAACCACGTGGGCGCTTGGGGCGTCGCGCGAAAGGGTCTTGGCGGGGGTGCGGCGTGCACGGCTTCGCCCGAAGGGCAGCGTGCGTCGGAGATGTGGTTTGCGCATTGGCGCTCGTCGCTCTCGCGCCGGCGCGGGCGGAGGCGGGCGCGTGGACCGAGCCTCAGGGCCAGGGCCTGGTGATCGAGACCTTGTGGGGCTGGCAGGGAGACGGCGCCCCGTGGGGCGACAATCCGGGGGTCAAGCAGAACCGTGCCGACCTCCAGACCTACGCCGAATACGGGCTCAACGACCAGTGGACGATCTTCGGCCAGATGGCGATCGAGCGCTATGAACTGAGCCGGCCGGAGTCGAGTCTCTACGCGGGCCTCGACTATTCCGACTTGGGGCTCACGGCGAAGCTCTGGTCGACCGGCCCATGGGTGTTTTCCGGCCAGGCGACGCTTTTTCTGCCCGGAGCGTGGAATCCTGCGTCGCCCGCGCAGGCCGGCAATACCGGAGGGGCGGCGGAAGCGCGCGCGCTTGCAGGCTTGAATTTCAATCTCGGTCCCGCCCAGGGCTTTCTTGATCTCGAGCTCGGCTACCGGGTGCGCACCGCCGGCCCTCCGGACGAATGGCACGCCGACGCGACGCTCGGCCTCAAGCCCGCGCCGGGCGTCATCCTCATGCTGCAGGATTTCGCCGTGGTTTCGATGCCTTCGACCGATCGGTCCTTTCCCGCCTGGCGGCAGAACGTGGTCCAGGGGAGTCTGGTCCTACCCGTATGGGATCGCTGGCAGCTCCAGATCAGCTATTACCAGACTACGCTTGCATATAAGACCAACACCGAACGTGGCGTGGCCATCGCGGTGTGGCGGACGTTTTGAGTTCGGGCGCGCTCGCTGCGCGCCCTCCTCACGCCGTCTTGGCGAACAGCTCCCTCCCGATCAGCATTCGCCGGATCTCGCTGGTGCCGGCGCCGATCTCGTAGAGCTTTGCGTCCCTGAGAAGCCGCCCGAGCGGGTAGTCGTTGGTGTAGCCGTTGCCGCCGAGGATCTGGATCGCGTCGAGGGCGACCTGGGTGGCGCGCTCGGCGGCGTAGAGGATGGCGCCGGCCGCGTCCTCGCGCGTGGTCTCGCCCCGGTCGCAAGCCTTCGCCACCGCATAGACATAGGCGCGCGAGGCGTTCAGCGTCACGTACATGTCAGCGAGCTTGCCCTGGACGAGCTGGAAGGTCCCGATCGGCTGGCCGAACTGCTTGCGTTCGTGGACATAGGGCAGAACGACCTCGAGCGCGGCGGCCATCAGGCCGAGAGGACCGGCCGAGAGCACGACGCGCTCGTAGTCGAGCCCGCTCATCAGCACGTTGACGCCCTTGCCGAGCCTGCCCAGCACGTTCTCCTCCGGAACCTCGCAGTCGGCGAAGACGAGCTCGGAGGTGTCGGAGCCGCGCATGCCGAGCTTGTCGAGCTTCTGGCCGTGGGAGAAGCCCTTGAAGCTGCGCTCGATGAGGAAAGCGGTGACGCCGCGCGCGCCGGCGGCCGGGTCGGTCTTGGCGTAGACGATCAGCGTCTCGGCGACCGGGCCGTTGGTAATCCACATTTTTGTTCCGTTTATAATCCAACGGTCGCCCTTCCTCTCAGCGCGGGTGGTCATGGAGACGACGTCGGAGCCGGCGTTCGGCTCGGACATGGCGAGGCCGCCGACATGCTCGCCGGAGATGAGCTTCGGCAGGTAGCGCGCCTTCTGCTCGTCATTGCCGTTGCGGACAAGCTGGTTGACGCAGAGGTTCGAGTGGGCGCCGTAGGAGAGGCCGACGGAGCCGGAGGCGCGGGACACCTCCTCCATCGCCACGCAATGCTGGAGATAGCCGAGACCGAGGCCGCCGTATTCCTCGGGCGCAGTGATCCCGTGCAGTCCGAGCGCCCCCATCTTCGGCCACAGATCGCGCGGGAACAGGTTTTCGCGGTCGATCGCGGCGGCGCGCGGGGCGATCTCCTTGTCGGCGAAACTCCGCGCGCTCTCACGGATCATGTCGGCGCTCTCGCCGAGGTCGAAGTCGAATGGTCTTGGGGCGTTGGGGATCATGGGCCTTCGGGCTTATCGCGTTGTTTCATGGCGCGGGGGAGATTGGGCGGGAACGGGCGGGATGTCAGATTCCTCGCGAAACGGCGTCGTTCGGCGCCGTTCGGAGCGCGTTCGGCGTGCGCTCGCCCCTCGCTCGACAGGCGTTCGGCGCCGAAAAAGGCGTCCTTATTCACCCGTGAATCTTGATTCTTCAGGACGTTACGAGGGCGAACGCGGAAAAAATCAACGGCCAACGAGTCCGACCTTCGGCGAGCGACGGTTCGGCTACTGCGAAAGAGTCGACGAGCGCCGAGGACGCAGGGGCCGTCAGGCGCTGTCGCCGATCCGGCTGCAGAGCGCCAGGCGTCAACGCGGGACCGCCGCCTTGGCTTTTGCGCCGTCGTTCTCATGTCGGACATCGTACCGCAGCTTTCGAAAATCAGAAAGGAAAAGTTGATTGCGATCGGTTCCCTGATGTCTTGGCGAACCGGTCAAATCGACCCTGAGCTGGCGTTGACGACGCGCGTCCCTCCCGTCGGGAGAATCCTATGCGGCAACGGACGCTTTGAGTCCTAGGATTCGAACCCCTTGACCATCCCCGCCTCATAAGGGTCAGGCGCGCTGCCGCAGAGCCCTCTCCCCCGGGGATGCAAGAGGCGTCGCGAAGCGGCCGGGTGAGGGCTCGCGGCGCGACCTCAAATCATCACGCTCTGGCTGCGCGAAGCGCGCAGCGGGCTTATCAGCGCCCGACCCAGGAACGGCTGCGGCGCAACCAGCCGGCCCTGCTCGAGCACGAGCTGCCCATGGATCCAGACCCTGTCGACCCCGGACGGCCGGATTTCCGGGTTCAGGTAGTCGTTGTTCTCGCGCACGGTTTTTGGGTCGAACAGAGTCATCGACGCGTCGGCGCCGACGCGCAGCGTCGGGTCGGGCAGGTTGAGGAAACGGCAGGGCAGCGTCGCCATGCGCCAAACCATCTGCTCAAGCGGGATCCCCATTTCGCGCGCCATGCGCAGCGCCTTTGGAAACGAGCCGAGTGAGCGGGGATGCGGCTTCTGCCCCGGCCCCGGCATAAGGCCGTCCGTGCAGATCGCCATGGTCGGGCGGCGGAAGAAGCGTTCCATCGTCGCGTCGTTGCCATAGTGGGTGATGATCGCGATCTCGCCCCGGTTCGCCGCAAAGAACTCGAACACCGCCGCATAGGCCTCCTCGCTGTCGAGGTCGTCCGCGCCCGCGGCGCGCGCCACGTCTCCAAGCCGACGGCCGAGCCAGCGGTCGCCGACTCCGGGCTTCACGCCCGCGATCTGTATGCCTGAAAGGCCACCGCAGAAGTGGACAAAGTTGTCCCAGCTCTTGGAGTCTTGGCGCATCTTGGCGATCATCGCCGCACGCCGCGCGGGATCTTCGAGCGCCGCCAGAAACTCCGCCCGGCCCCCCGCCCGCATCTCCGGGGGGAAGATGGCGTCCCCGGTCGTCGACCCCGCAGTGTAGGGATACATGTTCTCCATGGTCGGGACGAGCGAGGCGGCGTCGGCGAGCAGGCCTTCGAGCTCGCCGATGCGGTCGTAGTTCTGAGCGCCGGCGATCTTTGAATGTTCGTTGCAATAGCCGCCGCCGCCGTCGACCGCCGCCTCGATCACTTCCCTGGCGCTCGCGATGATGTTGTCGCTCTCCGAGCGCAGATGAGGAAAGAGCGCGCCGGGCTTGACCTCGTTGAACGCGCGCACCAGAGCGGCGATCTCGCGCTGGTCCGAATAGACAGCAGGGTTGTAGACGAGCCCGGTCGAGAGTCCGAGCGTGAGGGGCGCCTCCCGCCGCACCACTTCCGCCATCGCCGCGATCTCGGCGTCGGAGGCGACCCGCGCGACGTTGGCCATCACGACGCGGCGTACGGCCGAGTGGCCGAGATAGATCCCCATGTCGGTGACCGAGCGCCCGCGATGCCACGCCAAAAATTCGGCGACCGAGCTCCACGTCCATATCCCCTCGATCGCGCCGTCAAGGGGCTTCAGCTGCGCGGCGTACTGCGACCGCTCCGCCTCGACGACCGGCGCCGGCGACAGGCCGTCGACCCCGCAGATGCGCTTCGTCACCCCGCCGAGAATGGCGAGCTCGCACGCGATCGGCAGGCCGCTTTCGCCGAGCGCGGCGCCGCCGAGCGCCCCGTGGTTGTGGGTATCGACGAAGCCTGGAGCGAGCGCGCGGCCGCCGGCGTCGATGACCCGGTCGGCGGTCGCGGCCTCGGTCGGGCTCACGGCGTCGAGCGCGGCAATGACGTCGTCGTCGATCAGCACGTCGCCGGGAAACGGGGGCGTGCGTCCGTCGCCGTTGACGATCATCGCGTTGCGGATGAGCTGGCGGGTCATTTCATGTCCCGGTGACAAGATCGCGCGACGACAACGGCCGCCGCCCCCTTCTCCCTGTGGGAGAGGGTGTCGGGCGAAGCCCGACGGATGAGGGCCATCGGGCGCCAACAGTCGGGGTTGTCGTGGGTCTAAGCGTGGACGCGATCGTCACCCAAGATTGCGGCGCTTTGCGCCAAAGCCTCATCCGGCCCCTCGGGCCACCCTCGGGTCTGCGCCCGGGGGCAGGCTCTTGTCCCGCAGGGAGAAGGGGCGCGCGCAAACGACCGCCACGCGCGAGAACGAGGTCGTCTGGAGACAGTCTCATGCCGCAAGCTCGGTCACGAGCCGCAGCAGCACGTCGGCGCCGGCGGCGCAATGTTCCGGCGCGGTATACTCCTCAATGTCGTGGCTGACGCCGCCCGCGCTCGGCACGAAGATCATGCAGGCCGGGCAGACGGCGGCCAGCATCTGCGCGTCGTGTCCCGCGCCGCTCGGCAGGCGCTTGACCGACAACTCGAACTCGCGTGCGATCGACTCGACGCGGTGAACGAGCGGCGCCGAGAAGGCGACTGGATCGAAGCGGGCAAGGGAGCGCGTTTCGACTGTCACGCCCTCGGCCTTAGCGGTCTTGGCGACAAAATCGGCGAGGCGGCGCTCGGCCTCCATGAGCCGCTCGTTGTCGGTGTTGCGCAGGTCGACCGTCATCAGCGCCTTTTCGGCGACGACGTTGACGAGATTGGGCGTGAGCGTCAGCGCGCCTACGGTCGCCACTTGATTTCCCCCGATGTCTCGGGCGAGCCGGCGCACATAGGATGCGATCTCGGCGGCGACATAGCCGGCGTCGCGGCGCATCCGCATCGGAGTCGTCCCGGCGTGGTTCGACTGGCCGTTCAGCGTCAGCTCGGTCCAGGAGATGCCCTGCACGCCTTCGACGGCGCCGATCGTGCAGCCCTCGGCTTCCAGCGTCGGTCCCTGTTCGACATGCAGCTCGACATAGGCGTGGACGTTCGGGCGGCCGACCGGCGCCTCGCCGGCGTAGCCGATCCGCGCCAGCTCCTCGCCGGCGACCGCGCCGTCGACGCCGACCGTGGCGAGCGCCTTTTCGAGCGGCAGCGCGCCGGTGAAGACCAGGCTGCCGAACATGTCGGGCTGGAAGCGCGCGCCCTCCTCGTTGGTGAAGAAGGCCACCGCCAGCGGCCGTCGGGTGACGACGCCAGCGTCGTCGAGCGTCTGGACGATCTCGAGCCCGGCGAGGACGCCAAGCGCGCCATCGAAACGTCCGCCAGTGCGCACAGTGTCGATGTGGCTGCCCATCATCACCGGCAGGCCGTCCTCGCGACCGCGACGGAGGCCCACGACATTGCCGATCGCGTCGATCGTGACGGCGAGGCCCAGTTCGCGCATCCAGCCGACGACGAGGTCGCGGCCTTGCCTGTCGGCCTCGGTCAGCGCGAGGCGGTTGACCCCGCCGTCGGGCAGGGCGCCGGCTTCAGCCAGGCGCTCCAAGCGCGACCAGAGCCGCGCGCCGTTCACTCGGAGATTCTGTCGCATATGTCGGCCTCCCGCGGCCGATGCGTCGTCTCGGCTTCACCGCAGCGGAAGGGCGGCGCCGGGCACGGCTGCGACAATGAAACACCTGTCTCGTCAAGGCGTCCAGGCATAACTGATATGCGCGACGCGCTGGCGCGTTTCGACGCGATCCGGTCCGCCGATCGCGCCGGCAGGACCGACCATGGCGAATGTGAAAACGATCCAGTTCATCCTCAACGGCGAACCGCGCCAGTTCGAGACCTGGACCAGTCAGCTGTTCATCGAGGTCCTGCGCGAGACGTTCAAGATCAAGTCGGTCAAGTCGGGCTGCTCGCCGCAGCACGAATGCGGCGCCTGCCTGATGCTGCTCGACGGCCAGCCCAAATCCGCCTGCGCGATCCGCGCCGAACAGGTTGAGGGCCGCTCGGTCGTCACCCTCGAGGGCGTTTCCGACAACGAGCGTCGGCTCTACGCCGACGCCTTCCAGGCGGCCGCCGGCCTGCAGTGCGGGTTTTGCACGCCCGGTTTCGTGCTGCGGATCAAGTGGATCACCGACCAGGGCAGGAGGCTCAAGCGCGCCGAGATCGCAAAACACCTCGACGCGCATCTCTGCCGCTGCACCGGATACGTGAAAATCCTCGACGCGATGGAGCTCATCCAGGAGGCCAAATTCGGCGGCTCGCTTCCGCCGGTCATCGAGAACGGCGGCGTCGGCAAGTCGCTCCGGCGCTATCAGAGCGCCGAGCTCGCACTCGGCCAGCGGCCCTTTGTCGCGGACATCGACGCGCCAGGCCTCCTTTATGGCGCCGTCGTGCTGTCGGAGCACGCGCGAGCCCGAATCCTGCGCATCGACGTCTCCAAGGCTTTGGCGCTGCCGGGGGTCGCGGCGGTCGCGACCGCCGCCGACGCGCCCGGCGACCGCTGGGTCGGACAGATTTACGCCGACTGGCCCGTCTTCGTCGCCGAAGGCGAGGAGGCGCGCTGTGTCGGCGACGTCCTCGCGGCGCTCGCCGCGGAGACGCCGCGCCTGGCCAGCGAGGCCGCGGCGCTCGTCGAGGTCGAATACGAACCGCTGCCGCCGGTGCTCGACCCCATCGAGGCGATCAAGCCCGGCGCGCCGCAAGTCAATCCGAGGCACGACAACGTGCTTTCGGTGACCCGCTACGCCCGCGGCAACGCCGAGGCCGCGCTCGCAGCGTCTACGCACGTCGTCAGCGGCGAATGGAGAACCCAGCGCATCGAGCACCTGTTCCTCGAACCGGAGGCGTGCCTCGCCCAGCCGCTGCCAGACGGCCGCCTGCACGTCTTCAGCCAGGGCCAGGGGATCTTCGAGGATCGCCGCCAGATCGCCTCGGTCCTCGGCGAGCCGGAGGAACGGTTGTTCGTCGAGCTTGTCCCGAACGGCGGCGCGTTCGGCGGCAAGGAGGACATGACGATCCAGGCGCAGACGGCGCTGCTTGCGCGCCTGACCGGACGCCCGGTGCGGATCGAGCTCTCCCGGGAGGAATCGATCCGCATGCATCCCAAGCGCCATCCCATGACGATGACCTATACCGTCGGCTGCGACGCCGAAGGGCGGCTCACCGCGGCGAAAATCGCTATCGTCGGCGATTCGGGCGCCTACGCCTCGGTCGGCGGCAAGGTGCTCGAACGCGCCGCGGGCCACGCCTGCGGGCCCTACCGGATGCCGGCGCTCGAGGTCGAGGCGATCGCCGCCTACACCAACAATCCGCCGTGCGGCGCAATGCGCGGTTTCGGCGTCAACCAGACGAGCTTCGCCATCGAAGGCTGCATCGATCTGCTCGCCGCCAAGGTCGGCATCGACGGCTGGGAGATGCGCTGGCGCAACCTGCTGCGCACCGGCGACGTATTCACCACCGGCCAGGTGCTGGAAAAGGGCGTCGGCGTCGAGAAGACCTTGCTCGCGGTCAAG
>NZ_JBKQOT010000301.1:0-5183 GCF_052145395.1 Roseiarcus sp. | reverse complement strand
CTGAGCAGCTCGATCGAAGCTTTAGCGTCCCCTCGCCACGCCGAGGTCGATCACGTTGCTCGGCGCCGGTTCGCCCGAGGCGATCTCAGCCAGCCGGGCCTGTCCGCGTGCGCGGCCGTGTCTTCGGCAAATATTTGGACACGGCTCGGCTCGGGCTAAGCCGCTGGCTATAAGCCTCTGATATCATTACGGATGCAATTGGACGGCGATTGAATGTGACGGCTTCAGGAAGGCCGTCGCGGCGCTCCAGCGCCGGCCACGCCGCTGATTGACCTCGAAATAGTCGGAGCCCTCGTTGTCGCCGCGGTTGAAGTCGCGGACTTTCGGGATGCCGATCTCGACACCCGCGTCGCGGACCGCATCGAGGATCGGCCAGGCGATACGCGGCCGCTCGACCCGCCATTCGCCCCCAACGCCATGCAGGTCCGACGCTCCGGCATGGTGGTCCTCGTGGCGCAGGAAATAGGGCAGGACGTCGTCCCACCCCCAGCCGTCGAGGCCGAGCTGGCGCCAGCCGTCATAGTCGGCCGCCTGCCCGCGCATGTAGATCATGCCGTTGATCGCCGAGCACCCGCCCAAGACCTTGCCGCGCGGATAGGCGATGACGCGGCCGTTGAGGCCGGGCTCGGCTTCGGTCCTGAACATCCAGTCGGCGCGCGGGTTGTTGATTGCGTAGAGATAGCCGACCGGGATGTGGAACCAGATCCAGTCGTCCTTGCCGCCCGCCTCAATCAGAAGAACGCGCCGCAGCCGGTCGGCCGTCAGCCGATTCGCAAGCACGCAGCCGGCCGAGCCCGCTCCAACGACGATAAAGTCGTAGGTCTCGACCTCGCTCATGGCGCCACAGCCCAGCAGGCGACCTCGCGCCCGTGCTTCCTCTCGACCGGCGGCTTCTCGACCCGGCAGCGGTTGAAGGCGAGCGGGCAGCGGGGGTTGAACGGACAGCCCGGCGGCGGTGCGATCGGCGACGGCGGCTCGCCGGTCAGCAGGATGCGTTCGCGCTTGGCGGTCGGGTCGGCGACTGGCGTCGCCGAAAGCAGCGCCCGCGTGTAGGGATGCTGGGGCGCGTCGAAGATCGCGTCGCGAGAGCCCGTCTCGACCGCGTGACCAAGGTAGACGACCATGACCTCGTCGGCGATGTGGCGCACCACCGACAGGTCATGCGAGACGAAGACATAGGCGAGCCCGAATTCGTCTTTCAGGCCGGCCAGCAGGTTCAGCACCTGGGCGCGGATCGACACGTCGAGCGCGGAAACCGGCTCGTCGAGAACCAGGATCTTCGGCCGCAGCACCAGCGCGCGCGCGATGGCGATGCGCTGCCGCTGGCCGCCCGAGAACATGTGCGGATAGCGGTGGTAGTACTCCGGCCTCAGGCCGACCTTGGCCATGATCGCCAGCGCCGCCTCCCGACGCTCGCCCGCGCGCATGGCCGTGTTCACCAGCAGCGGCTCCTCGAGCGCCTTGCCGATGGTCTGGCGCGGGTTCAGCGAGCCGTAGGGGTTCTGGAACACCATCTGGATCTCGCGCCGAAGGCGGCGGCGCGTGGGCCCGCTCGCATGGGCGACGTCCTCTCCGTCAATCATGAGGGCGCCGGCGGTCGGCGCCTCGATCAGCGTGAGCAGCCTTGCGAGCGTCGACTTGCCCGAGCCGGACTCCCCGACGACCGCCAGCGTCCGGCCGGCCTCAAGCGAGAAGGATACGCCGGCCAGGGCCTTGACCGTCGCCGGCGGCCGGAACGCGCCGCGCGAGACGGAATAGTCGCGCGCCAGGCTTTTGGCTTCGAGCGCCGCGGTCATGGCGCCGCCTCCTGAAGCGGGCTCGGCGCGGGGACGCCATGGGTCAGCGGCGTGTGGCAGAGCGCGGCGCCGAGCTCCGGACCCGCGCGGCCCGGGGCGAGCCGATGACAGGCCTTAAAAACGAAGGCGCAGCGCGGCGAGAACAGGCAGCCTTTCGGCCGGTCGAACTGCCCCGGCACGACGCCGGGAATAGCGGGCAAGCGCTGTTGCGTCGCCCGCTCCGGCAGCGCGGCGAGCAGGGCCGCAGTATAGGGATGGTGCGGATCGGCGAACAGCGCGCGCGTGTCGTTCGCCTCGACCTGCTGCCCGGCGTACTGGACGATCACCCGATCCGCCGTCTCGGCGACGACGCCCATGTCGTGGGTGATGAGGACCAGCCCCATGCCGTTGTCGCGCCTTAGCCGCAACAAGAGATCGAGGATCTGCGCCTGAATGGTCACGTCGAGGGCCGTGGTCGGCTCGTCGGCGATCAGCAGCTTCGGGCGGCAGGCGAGCGCCATGGCGATCATCACGCGCTGGCTCATGCCGCCCGAAAGCTGGTGCGGAAAGGCGCGCGCCCGGCGGTCGGGATCGGGAATGCCGACCTCGGCCAAGAGTTCGACGACGCGCGCCCCGCGAGCCTTGCGGGCGAGGCCGAGATGGGCTTTCAGCGTCTCGCCGATCTGGAAGCCGACGGTGAAGCAGGGGTTCAGCGACGACATCGGCTCCTGGAAGATCATCGCCATGAGATCGGCGCCGTCGAACGCCATCCGGTCGGCGGTGACGGCCGCGGTTCGCGGCAGAAGGCCCATCACAGCAGCATCGCCACCGACTTGCCCGAGCCCGATTCGCCGACGATCGCCAGCACCTCGTTGCGGTCGACCGCGACGTCCACGCCGTCGACCGCGGTGAAGGCGCCGTGCCGGGTGGCGAAGGAGACGGTGAGGTTGCGGATGTCGAGGAGAGGCATAGTCACCCCCGCCGCATCTTCGGGTCGAGTGCGTCGCGCAGGCCGTCGCCGGCGAGATTGATGGCGACGACGGTAATGAGGATCGCCAGACCTGGCAGAGTGACGATCCATGGGTCGGAGCGGATGAACTCGCGTGAATCCGCCAGCATCGAGCCCCATTCCGGCGTCGGCGGCTGGGCGCCAAGGCCGAGAAAGCCCAGGCCCGCCGCCTCGAGGATCGCGTCGGACACGCCGAGCGCCGCCATGACGATGAGGGGCGCGAGACAGTTCGGCAGCACGGTCGACCAGGCGAGGCGGAACGGGCCGACGCCCGCCACCCTGGCCGCGGTCACGTACTCCTTGTTAAGCTCCCCGAGCGCCGACGCGCGCACCAAACGCACATAGCGGGGCAGGTAGACGATCGTCACGGCCACGATCGTGTTCGTCAGGCTCGGGCCCAGCACTGCGACGACAAGGATCGCCAGCACAAGACTCGGCACCGCCATGATCAGGTCCATGAGCCGCGTCACCGCGACGTCGACGACCGGCCCGGTCATCGCGGCGAGAAGGCCAAGCGCCGCGCCGATGACGAAGGACACGCTCATCACCGAAAAGCCGATGAACAGCGACACCCGCGCCCCGTAGATGAGGCGGGTGAGCATGTCGTGGCCATCGCCGTCCGTGCCGAGGACGAAACGCCACGACCCGCCCTGCTCCCACACCGGCGGTGCGCGCACCGCGTCGCGGAACTGCTCGATCGGCGAATGGGGCGCGATCAGGTTCGCCGTCAGCGCCAGCAGCAGCACCACCCCGAAGACCGCTATGCCGAAGACGGCGCCCTTGTTCTCTCGAAAGGCCGCCCAGAATGCGGACAGCGGCGACGGCTGGGCGAGAACTTCGGCGCCGCCCTCGTCGACCGCAGCGGGCTCGGAGACGGTGACGTCAGCGGCCATGAGAAATCCTCGGGTCGATCGCGCCGTAAATCAGATCGACAACGAGATTGACCAGAATGACGACCGCGGACACCAGCAGGACGCCGCCCTGAAGCGCCGGGTAGTCGCGCCGCCCAATCGACTCGATCAGCCATTTGCCCACGCCGGGCCAGGAGAAGATCGTCTCGGTCAGCACCGCGCCGGCGAGCAGGCCCGAAACGGAGAGGCCGATCACCGTCACGACGGGCAGCAGCGCGTTGCGCAGGGCGTGGACGCCGATGACGCGGGCCGGCGACAGTCCCTTGGCCCGGGCGGTGCGTACGTAATCCTCGCCGAGCACCTCCAGCATCGAGGAGCGCGTCATCCGCGCGATCACGCCGAGCGGCACCGTGCCGAGCACGATCGCCGGCAGGACGAGATGACGCAGCGCATCGAGAAACGCGCCCGGCTGGTCCGACAGGAGCGCGTCGACGGTCATGAAGCCCGTTGGCTGGTCGAAGTAGTAATTGATGAGGTCGATGCGGCCGGACACCGGCAGCAGCCCTAGCCTCACCGAGACGAACATGATGAGCAGCAGGCCCCACCAGAAGATCGGCATCGAGTAGCCGAACAGCGAGATCGTCATCAGCGCCTGATCGAACACGCTGCCGCGCTTCACTGCCGCCATCGCGCCCGCCGGCACGCCGACGAGGACGGCGAACATCATGGCGAAGAACGCGAGTTCCAGGGTCGCGGGAAAGAGCGTCAGGAACTCAGTCAGAACTTTCTGTTGCGTCGACAGCGACACGCCGAAGTCGCCATGCAGCAGCTTCCAGACGTAGTCGAGAAACTGCTTCCATACCGGCTGGTCGAGGCCGAGTTCGTGACGGAAGAAGGCGAGCCGTTCCGGCGGCATGCCGTGCTCGCCGACCCGGACCTCCACGGGATCGCCGGGCACGAGCCGGATCGCGATGAACGTGAGGAACATCAGCGCCAGAAACGTGGGAATCGTCAACGCCAAGCGGCGGAGGAAATAGCCGAGCATGGGCGGGTCCGGAGCGTCGGGCCCCGCCTCACGCGGCGGAGCCCGAACCGGCCTTACTGAATATCGACGCCTTCGAACGCATGCGTGCCGAGCGGGCTCTGCTTGTAGCCGGTCACATTGGCGCGCGTGGACTCAAAGACGACCGAGTGGGCGAGAAGCAGTTCCGGCGCGTCGTCGTGCTGGATCTCCTGCATCCGCTGATAGATCTTGGCGCGCTCGGCCTGGTCGGGGATCGTGCGGGCCTTGACCAGCAGGTCATTGAACTCGGCGTTGCACCACTTGGGGATATTGTTCTGGGCGGCCTTCCCGTCGGGGCAGCTGAGCAGGAAGAAGAAGTTGTCCGGATCGCCGTTGTCGCCGGTCCAGCCCATCTGCCCGGTCACGTCCTCGGCGTTTTGGAGGCGCTTGCGATATTCGCCCCACTCGTAGGTCTGGAGCTTGGCGTTGACCCCGATCTTGGCCAGATCCGCCTGCATCATCTCGCCGATGCGCTTGCCGTTGGG
>NZ_JBKQOT010000300.1:0-2976 GCF_052145395.1 Roseiarcus sp. | reverse complement strand
ACGGCGGCCAGCTTCCAGGCCAGGTTCGAGGCATCCTTCATGCCGCCGTTCATCCCCTGCCCGGCGAACGGCGGCATCAGATGCGCCGCATCGCCGGCGAGGAACACCCGGCCGCGCCGCCAATGTTCGGCGACGCGCGCATGGAACGCATAGACGGCCTTGCGCTCGATCTCGAACGAAACGGCGCCGCCCGCCTCCGCGACGAGGGCGCGGATCGTCTCGTCGCGCTTCAACGTCTCCTCGCTTTCGCCGGGCAGTTGCATGAACTCCCAGCGGACGCGCTCGCCGACCGCCGGCAGCTCGACTCGAGGCCGGCGCGGATCGCAACTGAAGGTGATTTGCCTGACGTCGTGATTCTTGACGATCGCGTCGACCACCAGCCAGCGCTCCGAATAGGTCGAGCCGACGAGCTTGAGGCCAAGGCGCTCCCGCGTCGCGCTGGCGCCGCCGTCGCAAGCGACGACGTAGTCCGCCTCGATCGTCGTCGCGCCGGATGGCGTCGCGACGGTGAGCGCCACACCCTCGGCGTTCTTGACGAGGTCGGTCGCCTCATGTTCGAAGGCGACCCGGACTGACGGGACTCGCGCCAGTCCCTTGAGCAGGACCCGCTCGAAGTCGGGCTGGTAGAAGGTGCCGAGCGAGGAATGGCCGTAGAGGCCGCGGGGGAAGTCGGCCGCCATCAGGGTGACGTTGCGCGCGTTCAGGTGGCGCACGTGCGGATCCTGAATGAGACCCGGCGCGATCTCGTCGAAGAGTCCCACCTGGCTGAAGAGACGCAGCGTCTCCGCGTCATAGGCGATCGCCCGCGGCAAGCCGAGCAGGCCGGCGTTTCGCTCGAGAACCAGCACGCGAATCCCGGCGAGGCCGAGCAAATTCGCCATCATGAGCCCGACCGGGCCGGCGCCGACGATGGCGACCTCGACCGCGAGCGGGCGGCCCCCGTTCCCCGAATTATCCTTAGGCGTTATGGTGATCCTCCGACTGCAAACTTTTCTGTTGCACTTATCGGTCAATACGACTAAATAGTCAATACGAAAAATCCGTCTGGCCAAAAAAATTTGTCCGGGCGGGTCCTGACCCCGACGCTCCCAAGGAGGACTCAAGGCATGGCGACAAATCTTGTTCATTACGAGCTCGACGGCGCGCCCTCTTGGGGAGTCGCGTCGGCGTCAGGGATCGCGCCGCTCGACGGCGCCTATCCGACGACCGCGGCGCTGATCGAGCATGGAGAAGCGGATTGGCGCCGGGCCTCGGCGAGAGCGCCGAGCGTGTCCTTCGAGCAGGCGCGCATCCTTTCGCCGGTGACGACGCCATGTCGCATCTTTTGCCAGGGCGCGAATTATCGCCAGCACATGATCGAATCCGGCATGGATCCGGACGCCAAGGCGTTCAACATGTTCTTCACCAAGTCGGACGCCTCCGTCGCCTCTGCGAAGGGAACCGTCACGCCGCCGAAGCACGTTTCGCTGCTCGACTACGAAATCGAGCTCGCCCTGATCTTCCGGCGGCCGATCGTCTCGGCCGTGACCGTCACGCGCGAGAACCTCAAGGACTATGTGTTCGCCGTCGCCATCGCTAACGACTTCAGCGCACGCGACGTGCAGCTGCCGCAAATGCAATTCTTCAAGGGCAAGAGTTATCGCGGCTTCTGCCCGATCGGCCCGTGGCTGACCGTGCCCGACGCCGACGAATTCGCCGGCCTCGACGATCTCGAGTTGCTTCTCACGGTCAACGACGCGGTCCGGCAGCGGGACTCGACGCGGAATCTCGTATTCAAGCCGGCCGAGACTATTTCCGAATTGTCCACCTTCGCCAACATCGCGCCCGGCGACGTGTTGCTGACAGGAACGCCGAGCGGCTGCGCCCTGCGCCTTCCGCCCGCCCCGATCCGCCGGATCGTCCAGCTGCTGCCCGAACGCCAGTTCTGGAAGCTATTCCTGAATGCGCAGCGGCGCAGGGCTGAATATCTTCGGCCCGGCGACTCGGTCGCGGCGCGCATTTTCAGCGCCGACGGCACGCTTGACCTCGGCGAACAGACGACCGCCGTCCTCGCCGCGGCCTGATCCGGCTCGCGGGCGGACTACGCGGCCGGCGCCCTCTCGATGGGCGCCGCCTTGGCGCGCCTGAGTTTCGCAAGCGTCGCCACCGCGTGCTGCTTTCCGATCCCAATCGCCCCGAGCACCGCGCCGACAGTAGGTTGTGCGACGGCGCCTTTGAGGCGACCCTCGCCGATCGCGGCGAGCACCTGCAGCACGACGCCGATCGCCGCCTCCATCGCGAGATCGAGCGATGGGCCGCCGAAGGGAAGAGCTTCGAGCACGCGCGCCAGATCCTCCTTCAGACGGCCACGCGCCTGTCGGTTGGCACTTATATTAGTTGTAAGAATGCGGTGGAGCGTAGCGGCTGCCTCGTCATAAAGAAACCGGCGCGGGGCGGCCATTCCGGCAAATCGACAGCTGGCGCTGACGAGGAAGTGGAGTCGTCCGCGACGATCGGTCGCAGGCGAAACATGCCTCGCCCCCAGTTCGCGGGCGGCCTTCATATTGACTATCCAGTCAGACTGACTTAAGCGTCGAGCTAAGCTCGGTGGCGCAACGGCGTCGAGGCGGCGACAGGGAGGAAGGCGTTCATGGACATCGTCGTCCACGCATCCTCTCCATGCCATTTCCGGGCGAAAGAGACCGGTCGCGCCCAGGCGGCGCGCCGTCAATGCCAAGGAGGACCCAATGCTTATCGACGACATCGAATATGTGATCTTCCGTCACCCCGATCCGACTGCAGCGCGCCAGTTCATGCTCGACTACGGTCTGCTCGATCTCGAGCAGAAGGGTGACAGCCTCTACATGCGCAGCTACGGTGACGCACCATTCTCCTACGTCACGAGCCAGGGCGACGCCGCGTTCGTCGGCATCGGATTCCGGGCCGCGAGCCGCAAGGCTCTGGGTCAGCTGGCGGCCAGGTTCGATTCCGGCGTGA
>NZ_JBKQOT010000299.1:0-3665 GCF_052145395.1 Roseiarcus sp. | reverse complement strand
CTCGAGCGAGAAGAGATCATACGGATTGATGATCGTCGGGACGCCCTGCCGCATGATCGTGTTGGTGACCGGATGGACCCGGATCTGGGCCGAGTCCGGGACCTGCTTGATGCAGACGACGAAATGCATGTGCGCCTCCGAAACGATCGTCGACGCTTGGTACGCACAGGTCGTGCCAACTCAAGGGATGGCGGGAATCGCGCGGAGTTTCAGCTTTTTTTCGACTCGACGGGCGTTCGTCGGCGGTGTCGGACGCGCCGCTGTCGGGAACGTGACAGGGGCTGGTCGCAGGCGCTTCCGCGGCGGCCGAGGCAAAAAAACGCGGGCGGCGCAATGGGCGCCGCCCGCAGCTGTAAACGAAAGACAAGTCCGGCCAATCGTCAGCGCGGAGGAAGCGGAGCAATCTCGTCGAGCGAGACGAAAGCCGACTTGGCCGGGACCGGTCGGTCCGGATCGTGCTCCTTGAGCACCTTGAAGACCCGCTGCGCCAGGGGTGATGACGATTCGAAATCGGAATAGGCCCGCTGGAGCACGGCCTTCGCGCGCGCTGCGGCGACGAGGTCTGGCAGGCCTTCGAGGTCATCGCCGGCGAGATATTCGCCCATGCGCTTCAGGATATGCAGGCGTGCGACGCGCAGCACCGCCTCGTCATGCGTCACGCCGAGCGCCGTGAAGATATCCTCGGCCGACGACAGACGCTTCAGCCTTTTGGCGATGTCCGTCGGAATCGGTTTGTCGTCGAGAGCACAGGACATGTCGATCTCCTCACAATATCAGATGGAGCCCAGCGTGCCGTCGGCGGAAGCCGCGACGCGCGCCTCCTCATGCAACCGGACGATCTCGTCGATCGATAGCGCCCGTTTCATCCGCGTCGCCGTGCGCCGCACCAGCGGAATAAGACGCGCAGCGACCGGCGGGGCGAGTTCGATGCCCAGTTCGCCGAGCGCATGGGCGAGCGCCTTGGCGCCGGAATGCTTGCCGATCACGATACGGTGTCGGCGGCCGAAAAGCATCGGGTCGGCGCCGCGATAGGTTTCCGGGTCGGCGAGAAGTCCCGCGACATGTATGCCGGATTCGTGCGCGAACACGTCGCGCCCGACGATCGCCTTGCCCGCGGGAACAGCGCGGCCGGACGCGCGCGCCACCCGGTCCGCGAGAGCGGGCAGCCGCTTGAGGTCGAGGCCGGTCTCAGCGCCGTAAAGCCCTGCCAACGCCGCCGCCACCTCGGCGAGGCAGGCGTTGCCGGCACGCTCGCCCAGGCCGCCGACAGTCACCGAAACGTGGGTTGCGCCGGCTCGCACCGCCGCGAGCGTGTTCGCGGTGGCCAGACCATAGTCGTCGTGGCCGTGGAATTCGATTGCCAGGCCCGACGCGCGGACGACCGGCGCGACGAGTTCGCAGGTTCGGAACGGATCGAGCGCGCCGACAGTGTCGGCTAGCCGCAGCCGGAAACCGCCTGCTTCGGCGACGGCTTCGGCGAGCCGTAGAAGATGGTTCGGATCGGCCCGCGAGGCGTCCTCCGCGCCCACCGCCACTTCGAATCCCGCGTCGAGCGCCATCGGCACGTAGCGGCGGACGCGGTCGATTGCCTCCGTCCGATCGAGGCCGAGTTTCACGCCGAGCAGCCTGTCGGAGGCCGGAATGGACAGGTTGACCGCACCGACCCCCGCCCGGCGCGCCGCGTCGATGTCGGGCTTGCCCATGCGGCACCATGCGAGCACCCGGACCCCGAGGCGACGCGTTGCAATGGCGCGAAGAGTCTCGATCTCCTCGTCGCCCATCGCCGGCGTTCCGGCTTCGAGTTCGGGCACGCCGGCCTCGGCGAGCGCTTCCGCGATTGCGACCTTCTCGGCCGGGGTAAAGGCGACCCCCGGCGTCTGCTCGCCATCGCGCAACGTCGTGTCGTTGAGCCAGACCTGACGCGCCGGCGCCGATGTCGCCGCCTCAAGCATAGGCGGCCTCGCGCGGCCGCGAGGATCGGCCTTCCGCTGTGCAGGGCGCGCGGTCGCGAAGCCGCGCCACGATCTCGGCCATGGCGGTCAGCGCGCGGTCGATGTCGTCGTCGTCGGTCTCGCGCGACAGGGAGAAGCGCACCGCGCCAAACTCCGCCGCTACGGGCGTGCCGATCGCTTTCAGCACATGCGACGGCTCATGGGAGCCGGCCGAGCAGGCCGCGCCGGTCGAGACCGCGATTCCCTCACGCCCCAGCATGGTCGCGACGGCCTCCGCTTCGGCGTCGGCGCAGACGATCGCGCTGGTGTTGGGCAGGCGCTCCGCGCTCGCGCCCAGCACCATGGCGTTACGGATGCGGCCGAGGAGGCCGCTTTCGAGCCGGTCGCGCAGGGCGCGCATGCGCGCCGTGTCGCCGCGCAAGCGCGGTCCGGCGATTTTGGCCGCCTTGCCGAAGCCGACCACGCCCGGAACGTTCTCGGTGCCGCCGCGGCGGGCTCGCTCCTGTCGCCCACCGTGGACGATCGGCTCGAGCTTGACGCCTCGGCGCACATAGAGCGCGCCGACGCCCTTGGGGCCGTGAAGCTTGTGCGCGGACAGCGACATAAGGTCGATGGCGGTGCGCTTGACGTCGATCGGCTCGCGTCCGGCGGCCTGAACGGCATCGGTATGGAAAAGGGCGCCGACAGCCTTGGCTTCCTCGGCCAAGGCCTCGACCGGAAACAAGATCCCGGTCTCGTTGTTCGCCCACATCATCGACACGACCGCCACGCGCGGCGACAACGCGGCGCGATAGCGCTCCCGGTCGAGGCAGCCGCAGCTTAGCACCGGAATGACATGCGCCTTGAGCCGTCCGGCGGCCTCCAGGCGCTTGACCAAAGCAAGCACGGCGGGATGCTCGACCGCGGACACGACGACCTCGTCCCGGCCGGGATGGGCCGCGAGGCCGGTGATGAGCGCCGTGTTGTCGCTCTCCGTCCCGCCGGAGGTGAACAGGATCTCGTCGGCAAAGCCGGTGCCGACGAGCGCGGCCACGTTGTCGCGGGCCGTCTTCATGCCCTGCCGGCTCGGGGCGGCGAAGCCGTGCGCCGACGAGGGGTTGCCGAAGTGCTCGGTGAGATACGGCAGCATCGCCGAGACGACCTCGGGATCGACGCGGGTCGTGGCGTTGTTGTCGAGATAGACCGGCTTCATGGCGCGCCGCTCCTCAGACCGGAACGACCTTGACCGGGAAGCCGAGCTTTTCAATGAGCTTCATGCGGACGCCAAGCACCGTCATCGAGGCGAGCTGGCATCCGGCGCAGGCGCCGGTCATACGCACACGTACGACGTCGCCCTCGACGCCGACCAGTTGGCAGTCGCCGCCGTCGGCGTTGAGGCGCGGGCGCAGCTCGGCGAGCGCCGCCTCGATGGCGGCCAGATGCTCGGGCCTGTCCAGGCTGCGCGTCGGTCGTGGCGCGCAGGCGGGACCCGCCGGCTGCGGCGCCTTCGCCGCGGCAGGACGGCGCTGCATGTCGATGAGGCGAACGCGCTCCGGCCGAGGGGCGGCGGGCTCCTCCTCAAAGTAAGGCATGTCGTTCAGCGCTGCTTCGAACATGGTCGCCTCCGCGAGATTCGGGCGTCAGGAGAAGGACTTGCCGCAGGAGCACTTCGACGAGGCGTTCGGGTTGTTGAACACGAAGCCGGAGCTCTTGAGCCCGCTGACGAAGTCGACT
>NZ_JBKQOT010000298.1:0-4844 GCF_052145395.1 Roseiarcus sp. | reverse complement strand
GGTTCTAATATTCGTTCTTGCGAGCCGATCGGCGTGGGATCTCGTTCGCAAGTCATTGATGTCGCTGCTATTGGCATTGCCCAAAGGGGTCAATTTCCGGATCCGGGTTCACAGCAATCAACGACATCCGCGCTCGCTTACCACAACTGAGAGATTGCGCGTCTCACCGGACTATGCAGGTATTGACGTTGCAGAAGGAAAAGATCGGCAATGCTCTCCTGGGTGCTACGGCGACACGCGAGGATAGAACGCATCCATTCCGAGGCCGAGGCGCTAATCCACGATTTTGGCGAAGCCGCCTATTACGAGGCGCGCCAACGTCAACACGAGGCCAGTTCCGACGCAATCGCGACAGATTGGGGTTTGGTCGCATTGGCGGTCGCACGCCAGATCGGCAGCCGCCCCGACGTCGAGCCTTTGGTGCGGCTGGCAATGAATGCCGTTCTCGTTCCCGATCGTGAAGACGCCGCTTCGCGCAGGCATCGATCCCGTGTCGGGCTCGCGCCGCGCAACCACCGATCCTTTCCCGGGTCTTCGCCGGCCGATGAATTGGCGCGGGTGATCGCCGCCACGACGAACCCATTCCGAATCCAATTTGTCGGCTCAGCGGCGGATATCAAATCGACGACTTTGAAGGAAGTCGAGATTGAGGTTGCGGACGTGTCGGGAGCCATCGTCGCCGCAGCGAAAATCGCGTGGCCGCCTCGAACGACAAGATTGCGTATCGTCGACCACGTAGGCCGCGAAGTCTTTGCGCGACAGAAGGCGCACTTCCTGACGCCCGCCAACAGCCCTAAAGCCGCGGCTCTCGCTGACGGCCGGTGCCGACGTAGTGCTGCCGTTGAAGATCGCGTCCGCGAACGTCGCGAGTGGGCAGTTAAGCAGGCATTGCCTCTAGGCGCAGTTTCCGCCCATTGCGGACCTTGCCCTTGCAAGCGAAAAGCGACCAAATACGCAGGGCAAAGTGGCCAGCCCGGCGGCCTAGAATGTCAAATCAAGTAAATCTTTGCCGTTTGGATGTGTAATTTCAAAATTTGAAAACTTCACTTCCAGTCCAGACCTTTCAGGCGTGCAGCACATTGGACCGACCAGATAACTCATTGCGTGAGGAAACGGGCTCAGCCGAAGCAAAGGCCAGCGCTTGCCATCTGTAGACGCTTGAAGCTTCAGAGTTCCATTTTCGACAGTCGCCCTGATCCAGAAATCCCCCGCATCGCCCCCAAACCGGCCGGTAGCCCAGTCAGATTGGCCAACCGTCAGGACGCTGCTCAATGTCGCCTCGCCATCGGAGAACTCCACTCCTGCTTTCACCCAGTTCTTCTCGTCGAGACGCACCATAAGCCCTGCCTGATCATACAAATTCTCAAAGTGTGCACGCACTCGAAGGGTCGCGGTAAAGGCTCCGGAGGTCTGATACCCGAAGAGGTGGCCGCTATGGCGCGTGAAGCCATAATAGGTTTCCCGCCAAAAATCGGTCGCTGGACCCGTCACTACTGATAGCTCATCTGCCACCAAATCCCATTTTGGCGGCTCATTCAACCAGTGACACTTTAATAGCGCGCCCATTGCCAGCTCAGAAATTGCGAAGTCAAGCGCTGTAAAGCGAGCTTGGCGGAACGAAGCGCCTGCCCGTCCCGGGCTAACGTGGGCCGGCGCTTGGCGGCGCCGGCCTCGGCACCAGGCTCAGAGCAAGCCGTTCTTCTTCATGATGTCATCAGCGTTACTCTTGTCGACGAGCATGGTCGGCAGGGTAATCACCGGCGGGATTTTTTCACCGTTCAAGAGCTTGACCGCCTGACGCAACCCATCGGCGCCCGGCGTCGCATAGAGGAAGGTCGCCGTCAGCTCTCCCTTGTGCACCCAGGTCACCCCTTCGTCCGGAAGGGCGTCGATGCCGAGGAAGAATTTGATGTCCTTGTCGCGTCCCGCGTCCTTCGCCGCGAGATAGGCGCCATAGGCCATCGGATCGTTGTGGCCATAGACCAGGTCGATCTTCTCATTGTTGCGCAGCGCTGTCGTCATGATGTTGTAAGCCTTGTCCTGCTTCCAGTCGCCCGACTGGTTGTTGAGCAGGTACTTAATGCCAGGCTCCTTGTCCGTGAAGGCGTGGAACCCGTCATGGCGGTCGTGCGCGGGTTGCGTGCCCATGCCGCCCCAGATTTCGACTACGTTGCCCGCAGCCTTGCCCGGTCCACCGAGGAGCTTCACTGCATATTCGCCGGCGGCCTTGCCGATCAGCACATTGTCGCCGCCGACGAACTGGGTGATGCGTTTGGTGTCGACGTTGCGGTCGAGCACGATCACCGGGATCTTGGCGTCGATCGCCTTTTCGACAACGCCCGTCAGGCCCGCCGACTCCTTCGGCGAAATCAGCAGCACGTCAACCTGCTGAGCGATGAGGTTCTCGACATCCGCGACTTGTTTTTCGGTCTTGTCCTGCCCGTCGGTGATGATCAGTTCGACCTCAGGGTGGTTCTTGGCCTCGGCCTCGATGTCTTTGTTGAACTGCACGCGCCAGGGCTCGAGGGTTGTCGCCTGGCTGAAGCCGACCTTCCATTTCGGCGCGGCTTTCGCCGGCGTCCAACCGGCGGGCAGGTAAACCGTCATCGCGGCTCCCGCGATCGTTCCGGAGAGTTTTAGGAACTCACGTCTTTTCATGGATGTCCTCCCTGCTTTTGGACGCCTTGGCGGCGCCTGGCGATCGAGCAGATTCGACCGATCCGGCCCGCGCAGACGCGGTCGGGGGAGCGGCGCTCCGCCATCGCGTCATGAGCTGACCCAGATTCTGTTCCTGCACGAGCACCGTTCCCACGATGATCAGCCCCTTCATCAGGAGCTGGACGTTGGAATCGATGTTCTGGAGTTGAAGGATGTCGGAGAGGAGGCCGAAGATGAGAACGCCGACGAACGTTCCGGCGAGCCCGCCGCGTCCGCCCATCAGGCTCGTCCCGCCGATAACGACCGCGGCGATCGCGTCGAGCTCAAGTCCGGAGCCAGCGTCCGGTTTTCCCTGCCGGTACTGGGCGACGAAGAGAACACCCGCCACTCCAGCCAAGAGGCCTGAAATGACATAGGCGGCGAATTGAACTTGCGCGACCTTGATACCGGACAGCTTCGCCGCCTCGACATTGCCGCCTATGGCGTAGACGTAGCGGCCGAAGGTCGTAAAGCGAAGTACGGCGCCGAAGAAGAGGATCGCGGCGAGGAAGAAGAGGCTCGGCATGGGAACCAATCCCCAAACCATCGAGCGCAGGATTTCGAACGACTGGCTCGCGTTGGTTCCCGTGTAGACGGGGATGACCGCGTAGTCCTGCCCGGCGGTCAGCCGACCGATGCCCAGCGCGCTGACCATCATGGCCAACGTGGCGATGAAAGGCTGCATCCGCCCCCCGACAATCAGGGCGCCGTTGATCGCACCCAGCATCAACGCGAAACATGGCGTCACCACCAGGACCGCGAGGACTCCAAATTTGGTGGAAACCTGCGAGCCCGTAACCACGGCGACGCCGACGCCCGCAGCGAGTCCAACCAGCACAGGAATCCAGAAGCCGCGCCAGACGTCGAGCACGATCTCGCGCCGCGGCCCCGCCTCGACGTCGCGACCGCGCGCGAGTCCGTTAAAAATGAACCGTGCGAAAAAGCCGGCCGCGAGCGCCACGGCGACCGTCGCGAAAGGCACCCCTATGACGGAGGCCGCCGTCCATCCCGGCCTCGTCAAAAGCATCGCGCAGATGATCGTCGAGCAGCCCATGACCGAGCCGACCGACAGGTCGATCCCGCCGAGCAGGATTACGATGGTCATGCCGGTCGCTACGAGGCCGGTGATCGAGACCTGCCGCAACACGTCGGTCAGATTGTTGTATGAGAGAAAGATGTTACGTCCGGAGGACGTATGCGGCGACGCCAGGGCGCCGATCAGGCAAATGAGCGCCAGCCCCCAGTAGAGCTTCGTGCGCGACAACAAGCGGAGCGGGTTCATCCGGCTTCACCGAGAGCGGCCATGTCCAGACCCGGCGCAGCCAGGCGCATGACCGCCTCCTCAGTCGCCTCCGCGGCGGAGAGAAGGCCGGTCTGACGCCCTTCGCACATGACCAGAACCCGATCCGACAACAACAGCAGCTCCGGCATTTCCGAACTCACGATCACGATGCCCAGGCCGTGCGACGCCAGTTGGAAAACGAGCTGATAGATTTCCTGCTTCGCCCCCACGTCGATTCCACGGGTCGGCTCGTCGAGCAGCAGAACGCGAGGCGCGGTCGCCAGCCATTTGCCGATCACGACCTTCTGCTGGTTTCCGCCCGATAGGGTCGAGACGATCTGCTCAACGTCGTTGCAGCGCACCGACAGCCTTTCGACCACGTCGGCTGCGAGCGCTGCCTCACGCGCGAATCCGCGAAGGCCGAACCGCGACAAAGCGCCGACCGAAGGAAGCGCGACATTGTCGCGCACGGTCGATGACAAGAGCAAACCGCGCGCCTTGCGATCCTCAGTCACGAGTGCCACACCCAATCGGCAGGCGTCGGAGGGAGAGCTAATTACGGCGTCCTCGCCTTCGATTGCGATTGCGCCGCCCCGCCAGCCGCGGGCGGCGCCGAAGATCGATTCGAGTATCTCCGTGCGGCCGGATCCAAGCAGCCCTCCGATCCCGAGAATCTCGCCGCGGCGCAAATCGAAGCTCACGCCGTGCAGGACGCGACGCCAGCCGCGCGGGCTGACCGTGTCGAGCGTCAGATCGCGCACGGAAAGCACCGGCGAGCCTTCGGTTGCGACATATTTGCGGTGGCTCAGGACGATGTTCCGCCCGACCATCGCCGAGATAATCGCGCCCGCCGAAAGGCCTCCGA
>NZ_JBKQOT010000297.1:0-3363 GCF_052145395.1 Roseiarcus sp. | reverse complement strand
CAAGGCTCTCGCCGCCGGGGCGCATGAGGGCGTCCTCAAGGGCAGCGGTCGCATGATCGTCGGCTCAGTGTCTGCGGAGGTCTACCGGCGGAGCATGTCCGCAAGGCAGCGGGCGGGCCCGACACGGCCAAGCCGGACAGCGCCGCGACGACGACGACGACGAAACCCGCGTCAGAACAAACCACGAACCCACTTCCTCCCGCCCCAGTGGCGACGGGCAACCCTGACCCGGCCCCCGCGACAGACGCCTGGGATGCGCTCAAGGTTGGTTCCTACGTGGTCGGGAAATATTGGGAAAGCGATGGCGAGCCGTACGGTTGGTGGCTCGGCGTCATCGCCGGCATCGACAAGAACGACTTCTACATCCGTTGGCCCGACGAGCCCTTGAAGCCCGCATTGAAGATCGAGCGCAAGCACGTCGCCCTCCTGCACCCCGCGTTCGACGTCACGCGCGAGTGGGAGAAGCGTCGCTAACGGCGTGACGCCAATAATCACGATCAATCAGCTGGGGCGGCCTTCGGGTCGCCCCTCTTCGTTTCGTGCATGCCCATGAACCAGGCGCGCGCCATCCCAACCCCAACCTCAAGAGAGCAAAGCCATGACCAGCACCATGTCCAAATCCGAAGCCATCCGCACCCTCAACGACGCCTTCCGCCGCACCTTCGTCGGCGGCATGGTCATGATCACCGCCGGCGTCGAAGCCATGCCGCGCGATCAGCGCCGCGCGTTGCTGGCGAAGGTCCGCGCCTTCGAGACCTTCAGCGACGATAACGATCCGCACGGCGAGCACGACTTCGGCGCGGTGGACGAAGCCGGCGTCCGCTGCTTCTGGAAGATCGACTTGTATGAGGCGACGAAGGTCAAGCGCTATTTCATTGCCAAACCTCTTTCTTCGCCGCTGCCAGGTGGGGGGCGTCGATCTCAGTGCATTCGGTCGTGGCCATGCGCTCCAGCGCATCGACTTGTATCCGGTGAGAGCGAAAGCACTCTCTTCCCACAATCGGTATTCACGGTTGCCGAAAGCCCGAAAGCGCAGGTGGCGGACCAAACTACTACGAGGCCGAGAACGGCCATCTATCTTCCCGGTCGCCAACCGCCTTGCCGCCTGCGCGGCAAGCTCTATGAGCGCGTATCAACCCTTGAGCGTAGCTCCTTCGGGGACGATGCCGTCCTCGACAAAACGCCACAGCGCGATTGCAAGTTTTCGGGCCAGCGCGACAATGCCGACCTTGCGGCCCCGCATGCCTTTGGAGCCGAAGCGCTCGCGCCACCACAGCGAAAGTTTGCTGTCGGGCTGATAGCGGAGCCAGAACCAAGCCAGCTCGACGAGCGTTTGCCGCGCGAGCTTGTTGCCGGCCTTGCTGATCCCTTGATCGCGGTCGACGTCGCCACTGTTGTAGGGGCTGGGCGAAAGCCCAATGAACGACGCCACATGTCGTCTGGTTTCGAACGTTCGATGATAGACCTCAGCGACCAGCACGGTCGCTGTCGTCTCGCCCACGGCTGCAAGCTTCGACAGACGCTGGACCTTCTCGGCGTTCGGGAAGTGTCCGGTGTTGTCGTTGAGGGCTTCCTTTCTATCGGCCTCGACCTCCGCGATCTGTCGCGAGACCATCTCGTAGCGCGTGAGCATGCGGTCGATGTCGCGTCGGAGGAATGGCGCAAGCGGGCGGCCGTCACCGGTCTTCATCGATTCGAGCCTTTCTCTGACGCCCTTGCTGATGCGTTTGCCGGTGAGCCAAATTCCGTGGAGCGCCAGAAGTCCCTTGATCCGTCCAACGATGCTGGCGCGCTCCTCAACCAAGTATTTTCGTTCTCGTTCGATTCGCTTTGCATCCTCTTGTTCGACAGTCGGAATATGAACCTCGCGCGCCACTCCGCGATCACCAGAAAGCCATGTGCGCAATGTGCGTGTCATGCCTTCCGCATCAAGGCGATCCGTCTTGGCGCGGCGGCCACGGCGCGGCATCAAGAAGCTCGCCGGATCGAAAACAACTGCGCGAATGCCCCGCGCGATCAGAAGCCGGGCAAGCCAAAAACCATCGTAGCCGACCTCGTAGCACAACACGATCTGAAGCGGCCGACCCAACTCGCGCTCTGCCTTCGCCTTGCCGTTGCTAAGAATGCCGATCAGACGATCAACATCACCGGTCTTGATCTTGTGGACAGTCGCCTTGCTGTCGCCTGGCCCGGCAAATGCGCAAACCCAACTCGTCTTGCTCAGTTCAAGCGCTGCGCAACAAACGTCGCGCGTATCAATGGCTATCGTCATTGGCGGAACTCCCGTCTTGCTCACCAGCGTGACCCTCATAGGAGGGCACGATTCGGTGCCGTCCCGCTTCATAGGATCTACTACGACCGCGCCACCGAGTTCGGCTCGCCCGACCCCGCCGATCCCGCCGTCACCACGCGCGTCCTGACGATCATGCGCGCCGACGAATACTGAGCGCGTCGCGATCCCCCCGGCGAGCGAGAGAACCCCGCAACGCCCACCCCAATGGCCGCGCCGCCGCTCCCATCGACGGCGCTGGCGCCCTCATGACCATCAACCCCAGGAGACATACCAACGCCCGGCAAACAGGCCAAGGTCGTCACACCCCCCATGCTGAAGCGCATGCTCCGCCACGTCTCGCGTTCCTCGTTTCCGGCCCGCGACCGCGCGATGATCCTACTCTCGGTGAAAGCCGGCCTGCGGGCCTGCGAGATCGCCGGCCTCGATTGGTCGATGGTGCTCGACGCGCAGGGTCGGGTTTCTGACACGATCCACGTCCGCGACATCATCGCCAAGAAACGCCGGGGGCGGCGGATTCCCATGCATCCCGATCTGCGGCCCGCGCTCGAGAAGCTGGCGCTGACTGTGGAGCCCGCCGGCCCCGTGATCCGTTCCTACCGCGGCGGGCCACCTGACGGCGAACAGTGTCGTCAATTGGTTCGTCGCCCGGTTCAAGGAACTCGGCTTCGAGGGCTGCTCGTCGCATTCCGGGCGGCGCAGTTTCATCACCCTCGCCGCCCGCAACATCCATCGCTCGGGATGCAGCCTGCGCGACGTGCAATTGCTCGCCGGCCATAGCTCCATCGAGACGACCGAGCGCTACATCGACGGCGACACGTACGCGCAGCGAAGGCTGGTTGGTTACGTGTAGGGGTCTGACCGTGATCACTCATCAGCAGGTCATCGGCTCGTTCGCGGAGCGCTCCAGGGCGACGTGGCCTTCAACGATCCAGGAACGTCGGGTCGATGCGTGCGTGCAGCGCGCGCCCCGCCAACGGCTGGAGTTCAATCCATGAGCAATCCCTTCAAAGAGTTCGTCGAGGAGATGGCTCGGCTGGCCGTCCACGAGGACGACACCGAGGAGAGCCGGG
>NZ_JBKQOT010000296.1:0-11350 GCF_052145395.1 Roseiarcus sp. | reverse complement strand
GCTACCGCAAGTTCGACTATGAGTACATGGCCCTGGTCCACAAGGACAAAGAAGTGCCGAAGCTGCCGATTGTGGATCTGTGCGCCGATGAGGTGACGCTGCCGGTGCAAGGGATACAGGCAGAAGTGCCGACCCAGCAATCATTGATCAAGCCCGCGTGGCAACGCTGGAACGACTAGACGGGTTCATGCCGAGGTCGTTTTTCGCCTTAGGGATGGCGAGGGCGAGCCTTACGACATTCTGTCCTGGCGCGATGATTTCGACGGGCCGACGCCAATAGCGTGGGATCCCGGTCGATGAACGTAAGATCGAAGATTATCGAACACTGGTCGCGCTGGATCGATGACGTGGCGGTTGGCATGAGCCGCACGTACCTGAGACTTCGGCGGCCGCACGCCATCGAACTGCGAGAACAGGCGGACGGTTCGTTTCTTGCGGCCGAGTTGCGCCGCGGCGACGCGACGCCGTTGGGCGAGGCCCCGCTCAGGCTTGATCAGGGCGCTATCACTGGTCCCGGCCGCGAGTTTCTCGTTCGAAGCCAGGTCAATGTCGTGCTCTCCCCCTCGCGCTTTGTGTTCAGAAGTCTCGAACTGCCACGCGGCGCCGAGCAGTTCCTTGAAGGCGTCGTCAGGTCCCAGATCGACCGACTGACGCCTTGGATCGCCGCGGAGGCCGCCTTTGGATGGGGCCCGCCCTCGGACGCCGGCCCTGAACGGATTGCTGTCACAGTCGCTGCGACGGATCGCGCGCTGATCGAGCCGTTCGTCAGCGCGGTCGTCGCCAGCCGCGCGGGCTCTGTGCAAGTGTCCACGCGGGCCGAGGAGGCGTCGACAGCCATTCCGGTCTGGTTCCATCGCGCGGATCAGGGCGCCGACCAGCGGCTGCGACGACGCCTTGCAATCGGATTTGGCGTCGCCGCTCTGGGAATCCTTGTCTGCTTCGGGACGTGGCTCGTCGCCGGCGAATATTTTGAAGCCCGCGAAAAAGCGCTTCAGGACCAAATCGCCCAGCGCCGCGCGGAACTCATGCAGCAAACGGGATCGGCGTTCGATCAGGCCATCCAGTCGCTTCAAGCACGCAAGCGCGCGACTGCCTCTGCTGTGCTGGTCATCGAGGAGTTGTCGAAGGCGCTGCCGGACGAAGCCCACCTGACCGAGTTGCGTATCGAGGACGGAAACGTCCAGATCGTCGGCCTGGCCCACGACTCACCGGCGCTGATCCGACTTATCGAACAGTCGGGCCGATTCTCCCACGCGACGTTCTTCGCCCCGACGATCCAGGCGCCGAACGGGAGCGAAACGTTTCACATTGAGGCTCATCCGGCGCCGCCATTCGCAACGAGCGATGAAAATTGATGCAAACCAAGGGACAATCAGCGACATTCCGCCAAAGGCTGGCCATGGCCGTCTACCTCGGCGCCGTTGCTGCTTTCCTTGTCGGATCGTTGGGGCTGATCGACGACCTGAAGACCAGGAGCGGTCGCGTCGCACAAGCCTCCTTGCGGCTTGATCAATTGTCCAGACGCTCGCCTCGGCTCCCGTCTCGCACGCCGGACGAAGCGGGGCAGTCGCTTTTTCTGAACGGACGCACCATGACGATCGCGGCAGCCACATTGGAGCAGCGCATCAAGGACACGGTAGAAAAGTCAGGCGGCGCCCTCACATCCTCACAGGTCGAACCGGACGGCCCAGACGCCAAAGACGGATTCGTGAGGTTGACGGCCAGTATTGAGGTGGATCAATCGGGGCTTCAGACGATCCTTTATGAAATCGAGGCTGGAACCCCTTATCTGTTCGTCGACAAGCTCTCAATCCAGTCACCGGAGGACTTCGGCGAGCCTGAGACCAGCCATTTCCGAATGACGCTCGCCGTCGTGGGTCAGTGGCGGGCCTTTGAGTGATAGGTTTCATGCTGTTGGCGAACCGCAGCCGCATCGCCAAAGCATCCCGCCAATCCCAAGGCGGGCTCATGGGTTCGGAGCGGTCGTCGGGCTGGAAACGGCCGCATCCCCCGGTCGAGGGAGATTGAGCCTTACCGTAACGCCGTCCTTCTCTGCGATCGCCGATCGCGCTGAGACTGTCGTTATCCGCCACCCAAGCGCCTCATCGCCCTCGCGGGTCGCCGACACGGTCCGCGTCAGCTTGTTGAACAGAACCGCCACTGGATGTTCTGGCCCGGTAATTGTTCCCATCAGAGTCAGAGGCGGTCCCTCGAGTTCGGAGGATACGGGCGCTTGTGCTTGCGCTTGGGGAGGCGGCGGCGGCGCGCTCTGGGCGGGGATTGCCGCCGCTGACGCCGGAGGACGACGCGTCGCGGAAAATAGCGGCCGTTCCCTCGTGGCCGACAGCGACTCCAGGGGAATGTTGCGGAACGGATTGTCTACGCCGCCTGAACCCTTGCCGTTCGCAACGATAGAGTCTCCCTCAGCCGCCCTATCGATTTCGATTTCCTGAGAATTTCCCTCAAGAGCCGCCATAGCGTGCGGTGATGCGCTCAGGCCATCGGACGCGGCAATCGTGAGGAATAGGGCGCCCGCGGGCAGAATTTGTCTAACGTCCATGGGTCCGCCGAACACATTTGCAGCAATACGAGCGTGGACACCAAGACGATCCCCTGTCAAGCCGGCTGAGCATATCCGAAACGGCGTGGTCGCTTGGCTGAGACGCCCGAGGTGACCGGCTGAGGCGCGATCGCCAAGGGCTCGGTGAGTCGATGGTGGTTGTCGCGATAAGCGAAGGCGCTGACCAGGGGATTGCCGAGCGCATCGGTGAGCGCCACGATTTTGGTGGTCATCCCGCCCTTCGAACGACCGATGGCGGCGATCACTCGGTCGAGAACTGGTCCTCGGCGAGCCGATCGAATTCGCGCAAATGCCGGCCGGTCGCCTCCGGTTCCTCGCCGGGCAACACTTGGCGCGTCAGCGTGCAAGATGTCATGAACCTCGTTCTTGATCCGCGCACGATGGCGAGCGACCTGATAGCGGCCCGCGGTCAACCGGCGCTTGCAACCGGTCCCTGCGTCAGGGTCCAGATCTCCGGCAGAAACCCGGCCGCGAACAGGTTCGCCAGCATCCAGGCGTGCGTACCTCCGCGGCTGGCCCCTGATGCGGCGTCCATCGGGCGCCGCTTTCTTGCGGCTGCTGAATCCGAAATCCAACAAATCGCGAAGCGGAAAAAGATGTGTATATGCTTGAGGTCGACGACCGCGTCTACGAGGGGGCGCAACCTTCAGAACGCGCAGCGCAGAACCGCGGCGAGCGCCGCCACGTCGGGAATGTCGGCCGGGCGCGCGGCGACGAAGCGCGCGCCCGAGAGCCGGTTCGCGGCCGAAATCGCGGCTTGACTGCGACGGGCTCGTATGGCCCTTGCGTTCAGCCTGTTCAATGTCCGGGGGGCCCAGCTCATGAAGATTCGGATCGCCGTTGCGGCGGGAACGCTCAGTTTGGCACTGGCGTCGCCGGCCGCGGCCTCGCCGCGCGAATACAGCCGCGGCTACTACGATTGTCTCGCGGGCCGATACGACCAGGATGAGGACAGCCACGCCTACAGGCAAGGCTGCCGCGCGGCCCAGCGCGAGCAGGAGCGCGGACCGGACAGCGAGCGCCCCCCCGGCCCCGGGTGGGAGTCCGACAGCGGCGAACCCGGTGGCGAACACCCGCCGGGCCCGCCTTGGGGCCCCAACGGCGCCGGACCCGGCTGGGGACCCAGCGGCGGCGGACCGGCGGGGGTCCCCAACGCCGCCCGGCCGGCGGGGGTCCCCAACGTCCGGGGCATGGCGCCTGCGCAGGTCCTGACCGCCATGGCCTCCTACGGATACCGGAACGTCGGCACCACGGTGGTCGGCGGCGCGATCTTCGGCATCTACTTCAATCCTGCGACCCGCGAATGCGTGCAGGTCGCCAACGCCAACGGCCGAGCCGTCGACGCCCTCGAGATCGGATCGAATCCGCGCTGTCGATAATCCTGTAGCCGCGATCGCCGATCGCGGCCGACTCGTTCGACGACCGCACCGAAGAGAGCGCCCTTCGACCGCCGGTCAGCCCCGCGCGAGCGGAGCCGCAGACCCTCGCGCTATGCGCCTCCCGATTCAGCGTCGCACGCGGCTTTGGCTCGTTTGGCTCCTCGTCGTCTTCGGCGCGCTGAACGTGTTCGGATCCGCGCTCGAAGCCTGGCGGCGCCCCGGCGACGCCGGGCCGACCGACTGGAAGGCGCTGCGCCAACGGCAGACTCCTTTCGAACGGGTGATGACGACGTTGCGCGACGACGGCGACGTCGAGCGCTATTTCGCCTACGCCGAGGCGACCTTCGGCCGGCCCTACCCGGCCGACTTCGTGCGGGCCGCCGGCAAGGCGGGGCCGGAAGGGCCGCCCGACCCGAGCCGCATCGCGACCCCGGACCGCCCGCTCGTCCCGTGGCGCGATTTCGCCGTGGAATACCCGCCAGGCATGATGGCCGCCGCGCTGCTGCCGGCGTTGCTCACGCACGACGAGGAGACTTATGTCCGCCTGTTCGCGCTCGACATGGAGGCGGCGCTGACGCTCGCGGTCTGGCTCGCCGTCCGGACCGCCGAGCGCATGCGGCCCGGCGCCGGCGAGGCGGCGCTCGCCCACGCGATTTTGCTCACGCTCTCCCTCGGCATGATCGCCGTACGTCAATACGACCCTTGGGTGGCGCTGGCGATCGCCGCCGCCATTTCCGCGCTCGCGGCGCGCCGCCCCGCCGCCAGCGGAGCCGCGCTCGGCCTCGCCGTCGCGCTGAAGGGCGTCCCGATCCTGCTCGCGCCGATTTTTGTGATGGTTGCGCTGAGGCTGAATGAGAAAGGGTCGCGCCCTATGACCCTCACCCGTCGGCCTTCGGCCGCCGCCCTCTCCCTTGGGGAGACGGGCGCAGCGGCGCCGTCCATCCCTTCCCCCTCACGGCGAAGGTGGCGCGAAGCGCCGGATGAGGGCGTGCGCCACCCCCTCGCCCGCTGGCTCGCCGGCTTCGCCGCGGCGGTCGCGCTTGCCGGCCTCGCCTACGTCCTGATCGCCGGCCCGCACGCCCTCGACGCCTTCGCCTACCACGGCACGCGCCCGATCCAGATCGAAACGATCTACAGCGGTCTGCTCATCCTCGCGCGGAGCTTCGATCCGTCTTTCATGAGCGAGGCCTTCGCCTACGGCTCGATGAACGCGGTCTCGCCGGCCGAACCGGCTCTGCGCGCGCTGTCGAGCCTGCTGCTCCTCGCCGGAATCGCCGCAAGCTGGGCTTTCGCATGGGCGCGCTTGCGCGACGCGCGCGACGAAGGCCAGCGCCTTCTTGCCGTCCTCCAGGCGAGCCTCGTCTGCCTCCTCGCCGTCATCACGCTCGGAAAAGTGTTCAGCCCGCAATACGGTGTCTGGCTCGTTCCGCTGGCCGCGGCCGCCGCGCCCTTCCCAAGTCGGTCGTCCGGAAGGACGCCCGTCTATCGACGGGCTATCGGGGCGGAGACTGGGCCGGCCTCACTCCGGCCAGAACGCGTCGTCGGCCGCCTGCTCGAATGGATAGGGCGCAGATTGCGGAAACGCGCTTTCGGAAAAACCCGTCTCTCGCGCCGCCCCGATGACGGCGAGCCGGTAGGCGCGGGTCAAGGCTTGGTCGAGATGCGCCCTGAGGCTCGGGTTGTCGTCGAGATGATCGCGCAGCCTTATGCGCTGCTCCCGGATCGCGGCGCTCCAGCTCGGGCTGCGAAACCCCGGCTGAAACTGCCACTTCAACAGATGCAGGAGCAGGACCGCCAGCCGGTTCACAAGCTCGCGCCTCTCCCCTCGCCCCAGGCTCTCGATCTCCTCGGCGATGTTGTCGATATCGGCCGCATCGAGCCGGCGGGTGCGCAGAAGCGCCGCCTGCTCCATCGCCCAGGCGTAAAAGTCGCTCTCGTAGACGTTGGACATTTTTCGCGCCCGAAAAGAGATGTTTCGAATTATGAGCCCGGAGCCCAGGCCGCGCAAACGATCGAGGCGGCGTAATCCGCGTCGGCGTGGCCGCACCTCCCGCCGCCCGGTAGACGGACCAGAGCGCTCAGGACGCGCCGTCGGAACCCCCGCCCCCCTTGTGGGGGCGGGAAGGGGTGGGGGGTCGCGCCGACCTATGAACGCTGGCCGAAAACGGGCCGACCCTCGACATTTTGGGCATCCTGACAACCGACAGGTCCCGTTTTTCCCTTTGCGCCTTTCGCCAAGCCTCCAATTTCAAAGGCCCGGCGCGACCCCCCACCCTAACCCGCCCCCACAAGGGGGGCGGGGACTGGCGCGGACTAAGTCGTCGCCCCGCCGTCGAGCCCATACCGCGCCCGCACCCCAGCCGCTTCGTCGCCCCGCCCGAGGGCGTCGAGCGTTAGGGCGAGCCCGCGAGCCGAATTTTTCGTCGAAGGGTGACCCGGGCCAAGCGCCTTCTCGAAGATCGCCAGCGCCCGCTCGCAGAGCGGCTGCGCGGCGGCAAGGTCGCCCTCACCGTGAAGCAGGCTGGCGAGGTTGTTGAGGCTCCTCGCGGTGTCGGGATGCTCGGGGCCGAGCGCCTTCTCGAAGATCGCCAGCGCCCGCTCATGGAGTGGCCGCGCGCCCGCGAGGTCGCCCTGAGCACGAAGCAAGAGCGCGAGGTTGTCGAGGCTCGTGGCGGTCCAGGGATGCTCGGGGCCGAGCGCCTTCTCGTAGATCGCCAGCGCCCGCGAGGTCGCCCTGAGCCTGAAGCAGGAGCGCGAGGTTGTTGAGGCTCGTCGCGGTCGAGCGATGCTCGGGGCCGAGCGCCTTCTCTTTGATCGCCAGCGCCCGCTCGGAGAGCGGCCGCGCGGCGGCAAGGTCACCTTGAGTGCGAAGCAGTGCGGCGAGGTTGTTGAGGTCCGTAGCGACCTCTGAATGCTCGGGGCCGTACGCGGCTTCGTCGATCTTAAGCGCCCGCTCGTACAGCGGCCGAGCGCCCGCGAGGTCGCCCTGAGCCCGGAGCAGATCGGCGAGGTTGTTGAGACGCGTCGCGGTCGAGGGATGCTCTGGGCCGAGCGCCTTCTCGCACATAGCGAGCGCGCGCTCGAACAGAGGCCGCGCCTCGGAATAGGCCCCAAGCGCGAGATACCGGTAAGTCGCAAGCCGATCGAGAAGATAGGATGCGGACGTTTCCGCGCCGCCGGGCACAGCCTCACTGCGAACCAGATCGAGTGCGAGCGCGTCGAGTCGCCGCGCCCGCGTCCAGACGCTCGGATCGTTGTCGACCGTCCGCGGATAGACCGCCACCATTGCGTTAACGAGAACGCGCCGCGCGCCCTCCAGGGCGTCCCCTTGCCGCCGCCCGGCAGCCGCCACGCGCACCAGCCGATGCAGTCGGATGGTCTCTGTCGTGACCGACGGATCGCGTTCGTCCGCGATCGTCTCGCGATCGACGAGGGCGAAGGCGCGCAGCGCCGCGACCGCCTCGTCCAATCCGTCGCCCGCGATCTCCGACGCGAACGGCTCGCCGAATTGCTGGCGAGCATCGGCGAACAGGAACAGCGGGATCAGTTCGGGCGCGAGCAGCGCGGCGTAGGCGACCAGCGGCTCGGCGGCGGGATGGAGTTTTGCGGCCTCCTCAATGGCGAGGGCGAAGGCTTTCGCGACCGTCAGACCGCCGTGATAGTCGGGCGAGGCGTCCTTGGTCGCGTCGAGCAGCGGCGCCGGCGCGTCCGCAAAGCGCCGCCGATACTCAGCGAGCGCAATCCCGAGCCGCTCGCAATAGGCCGCCGCCTGCTCGTGCGCGAGCGGCAGGCCGCCGAGCGCCTCCGACAGCGCCTTGGCCTCGGCGTGCTCTCGCGCGCGTCCGGTGCGGGCGACGAGATAATCGGCGCCGACCGCCTTCGGCCAAAGGGCAATTTCGACAGGCTCGGCGATCCCGCGCCAACTCGGCGCGTTCGACGTGGCGAGGACCCGCGCCGCGCCGCCGAGCGGCAGAAAAGGCCGTACGCTATTGGCGTCGATGGCATTGTCATAGACGAGGAGGACGCCTTCGCCTTCGTCCTTGAGCCGTTCGCGCACGGCCTCGAAGGCTTCCACCTCTTTCGCGTCCGCCGCGACCCAGCCGAGCCGGACGCCGAGCGCGACGAGATCGGCGCTCATGCCGTCCGCGGTCTGCGCCCTCACCCACCAGGTCGCGCGAAAGTCCGCGCGCCGCCGCTCGGCGTAGGCGGCGGCGAGCGTCGACTTGCCGACGCCGCGCAGCCCCTGCAGCGCCGCGATCGCCATCCGGCCCGCGCGCGGCGTCAGCGCCGCGTCGATCGCCGCGATCGCGTCGTCGCGGCCGAGGAAGTGCACGGGCACGCGGATTGGGATGTTCGAGAGCGCGGCCGCTTTACTCATGCCGCCTTCCGACGGGATGGTCGGCAAAGTCGGCGCCTGTTGCGGTTGAGCGGGCGGCTCGCTAGGCGGGACGCGACCGTCGAGGACCTCACGCAGCTTGACCAGCGACTGCACCACTTTTGTCCGGAGATCGTCGACAGACTTGAACTCCGCGTAGATGCGATCCTTCTTCGCCAGTTTGACAAAGGCCGTGAGCTTCTGTTTGGCGCCGCTTTCCTTGCCGACTTCCGCCATCGGGACTGGGTGATCGGGATGCATGATGAACATGCAGATCGGAATCCCGCGGGCGACCGCGCGGCGAAACTCGAGCTCGGTCAGCGACAGCCGATTCGGATTGCGGCTCTTGCACACGGGCCTCTGGCCGTACCGATAGCTGATCATTCCGACGTAAGCGTCCGCCTCGTTTACCTTGGCGAGTGAGGCGTCGATGAGATCCTGATCGGGGAGCGCCGCGTCGTCCTCCATCGCCAACGGCAACAGGCGCTGGGCGGGCATCGCATCCCGGACGGCGCGCCGATGGTCCGCGAGCTCCTTGTAGGTGCTCGACACCATGACGCGGTAGATTGTCTTTCTCTCCATCGTCGGTCCTGGCGCGACAGGCCGTTCGCCATGAAGCGACGAGTCTGCGATGGCGCATCATCGGCCCGGAGATTACCGCGCGCAACCGCCTTGCACTGGGGCCAGGGTTTCGGACTCGGGTTAAGGCGGATTTGCGCCGGTTGCCGCACCCACAATTGGAGGTGCCGTCATTGATGCTTGGCGTGGCGCTTCGCGCCGCAGCGGTCGGCGTCGAACCGCCACATCTCGTCTTCGGGCTGCGGCGCGACTGCCCCCTCGGTGCTGACGACAGACAAACATTCTCTTTTCTGAAATCCGGAATCGTGCTAGTGTTTGGCGATGGTCGAATCAAACTTCAGCGGAGCGCCGTGCGCTTTTCCAGATCGCCGCGTCCCAACGGATCAAGCGCGGGACTGCCGGCGAGAATGCGCGGCGCAAAGCGGGTTGGAAAACTCGCCGCAACTCTCTGGAAAGGCTCGATCCCAGGTTGAAAATGGCAGGCCGCCCGCGCTCGGCTAGCGCGGCTACGAAGGGCCCTGAGCGACCGCTTCTCGCGGACGCACTCGGGATCAGGCGCAACCTTTTGAAAACGTTGAAAACGGCAAGGGGACGACCCTTGCAGTGAGTTGGCGTGGATTTGGGTTCGACGCCCTTGTCGCTTGGGCCGCGCACCCTTTGCGCTTGGGCGCTTGACGCAGGCGGCGATAGCAGGTCCTCGGCAGCTTCTCGCGTCGCGGCGGACGGGCGCAAATCCGCGCCCTCCCCGACATCCACAGGCCCCTCCCCTCGACCCCCGGTCGCCCGCTTGCGACAATGGCGGCCATGGAATCGTCGATTCTCAAAGCCGTCGGCTTCGTCCACCTCCACGTCCATAGCGCCTTTTCCCTGCGCGAGGGCGCGCTCACGATCGAGACGCTCGCCAAGCTCGCCAAGGCCGACGCCATGCCGGCGCTCGCGATCACCGACACCAACAATTTGTTCGGCGCCCTCGAATTCTCGGAGAAGCTGGCGAAGACCGGCGTCCAGCCGATCGTCGGCGCCCAGGTCACGGTCGATTTCGGCGACGCGCCGTCGTCGTCCTCGCGCCTTGCCGAGCTTCGCGTCGCCCGCGCGCCCATCGTGTTCCTCGCCCAGTCCGAAGCCGGATACCGCCATCTCATGCGGCTCGTTTCGTCGCTGTGGCTCGACCCCAAGGAAGGCGACGAGGCGCACATCCCCTTCGACGCGCTCCTCGGCGCCGAAGGGCTGCTCGCGCTGACCGGCGGGCCCTCCGGCCCGATCGACCGCCCGCTTGGGGCTCACATGCCCGACCTCGCCGAGGCGCGGCTCGCGCGACTTCGCGAAGCTTTCGGCGACCGGCTTTACCTGGAGCTGCAGCGCCACGGCCTCGAGTCCGAGATCGCGGCCGAGCCGGCGCTGATCGACCTCGCCGACCGGTTCGGCCTGCCGCTGGTCGCAACCAACGAGCCCTATTTCGCCGCCGCGGCCGACTACGAGGCGCATGACGCCCTGCTGTGCATCGCCGAGGGCGCGCTGCTGTCGACCGCCGAGCGGCGGCGCCTCTCGCCCGAGCACCGGTTCAAGACCCGCGCCGAGATGGTCGAGCTGTTCGCCGACCTGCCCGAGGCGGTGGAGGCGAGCGTCGAGATCGCCATGCGCTGCGCCTACCGGCCGCTGACCCGCAAACCGATCTTGCCGCACTTCGCGCTTCCGGATGGAGAGGCCGTGGACGAGGAGCAGGAACTCCGGCGGCAGGCGCGCGAGGGGCTCGAGGCCCGGCTCGCCCATCACGGGCTCGCCCCCGGGCACACGCGCGAGGACTACGAGACGCGCCTCGCCTTCGAGCTCGACGTGATCGTGAAGATGAAGTTCCCCGGCTACTTTTTGATCGTCGCCGACTTCATCAAATGGGCCAAGGCGCAGGGCATCCCGGTCGGGCCCGGCCGCGGCTCCGGCGCGGGGTCGCTGGTCGCCTGGTCGCTCACCATCACCGACCTCGACCCGATGCGGTTCGCGCTCCTGTTCGAGCGCTTCTTGAACCCCGAGCGCGTGTCGATGCCGGACTTCGACATCGACTTCTGCCAGGAGCGGCGCGACGAGGTGATCGCCTACGTGCGCCACCGCTACGGCGCCGACCGGGTGGCGCAGATCATCACTTTCGGCTCGTTCCTCGCCCGCGGCGTGCTGCGCAACGTCGGCCGGGTGCTTGAGATGCCGCTCGGCCAGGTCGACAGGCTTGCCAAGCTCGTGCCGCAAAACCCGGCCCATCCGGTCACGCTGAAACAGGCGGTCGCGGACGAGGCGCGGCTCCAGGAGGCGGCCAAGGCCGACGAGCGGGTGGCCGCGATGCTCGCCATCGCAGAGCGACTCGAGGGGCTCTACTCAAACGCATCGACCCATGCGGCGGGCGTCGTCATCGCCGACCGGCCGCTGACCGAACTCGTGCCGCTTTAT
>NZ_JBKQOT010000295.1:0-2895 GCF_052145395.1 Roseiarcus sp. | reverse complement strand
TGGATGTCATCCGAGATTTCCTGACCTCGCACGCTGCGGATTCTCCAGACGCCACATTTCGGGACCGGCATTTTTTGGCTGCGCTCCCGTCGGACAGCACGCCTTTGAGAATTACGGCTACGCCCTGGTGGAACCAGATGCACGCGGATTTCAACTTCGGCGGCGTGAAGCGCACCCCCGTCAAATCGGCCGCCAACTGTCTCGGCTGCCACAAGGACAGCGGTCAATAGGCTGTCGATGGAGGGCGAAGCGCAGCAGCTTCCTTCGGCGCACTGCGTCCCGGGCTCAGTCGCCCCGTCTTCGATGAGGGTTTGGGACCCCGGCGTTCGCCTTTTCCACTGGCTGCTGGTCCTCTCGGTCGGGGTCGCGCTGGTCACCGGCCTTTTTGGACCCCGCAGCCGGCTCAGCGTTCACGTCGGCGCCGGCGTGGCAATCGCAGGCCTAGTCGCTTTTCGCATCCTCTGGGGTTTCACGGGCTCGACCTATGCGCGATTCTCCAGCTTTCCCGTGGCGCCCTCTGCGATCGCCGCCGACCTCGCCGGATTTGCGGCGGGTTGCCGTCCCCGCTGTCTCGGGCACAACCCGCTCGGCAGCCTGATGGTGTTCGCCCTGCTCGCGATCCTGACGCTCAGTGTCGTGACGGGCGTCGTCACTCTGGGCGGCGTCGACAAGCAGGGCCCGATGGCGTTCGCAGTGTCCTACGCTGCGGGAGCCGCGACGCTGAACGTGCATCAGGCTTTCGCCTATGGCCTTCTCCTGCTGATCCTCGGCCACCTTCTCGGCGTTGCGTACGAGTCCGTTCGGAGCGATTCGAATCTGGTCCTCGCCATGCTCACCGGCGAAAAGGAGGTCAATGCCGGCAACGATGCCGTCAGGCCCTCGAGAGCAAGACCGGTCGCGACGGGTCTCACGCTTCTCCTTCTGCTGGCGGGCGGCGCTCACCTGATCATCAACCTCTCGTCGCGCCCGGCGTACGGAGTGCCTGCCGGTCCGCTCGACCGGACTTACGTAAAGGAATGCGGGAGCTGCCATTTCGCCTATCCTCCGAGCCTGGCGCCGCGGACGCGCTGGATTGCGCTGATGGACGGCCTTGACGATCATTTCGGCGAAGACGCCAGTCTCGGGCCCGACCTCGCGGCCTCAATTCGCGCCTACCTCGCGAGCAATTCCGCGGAGAAATGGGATACGCGCGCTTCGCATGAGCTCGCGATTCCGAATCCGCGCGATCCGCTTCGGCTGACGGCGACGCCGTACTGGACCCGCACGCATCGCCGGATCCCGGACGCCGTCTTCAAATCCCGGGCGGTCGGCGCGAAGGGGGCCTGCGACGCCTGTCACAGCGACGCTGCGACCGGTCGCTTCGATCCGCAGAACATCGATATCCCGGAGCGAGCTTTTCAATGAAGGCGACACATCGTCTCGGCGCTTGGGTCATCGTGGCGTGCTGCGCGCTTGCACGCGGCGCCTCAGGCGAGCCGCAGCAGCCACTCCTCGACTTCTATGCGAGTGAAGCGAAAGCCACCGATCCTGCCTTCAGCGGGTTTTCCGCGCAGCGAGGCGAGCAACTCTTCAGGACCCATTTCACGACCGGCAAACCCGACACGCCCTCTTGCACGGCTTGTCATACAACAGACCCGAAAAAGGTCGGGCAGACTCGCGCCGGCAAGGACATCGACCCTATGGCGGTCTCTTTGAATCCAAAGCGATACACCGATCAGGCAAAGTCCGAGAAATGGTTCGGACGAAACTGCAACAACGTCCTCGGACGCGAATGCACGGCGACGGAAAAAGGCGACTTCATCACGTTCATGCTGACTCAGTGAGAGCGTCCATCCACTTCGCGCTCTTCCCGGCGGGAGCGCGAATCGTGAAAGACGGCATCAACGATTGCGGCCTCAAAAACCACCGCGAGCCTCTGACGCTCGGCCGCCGTGGCTGCTGCGCCGGCGCGGGGTCCTGTCGCTGAGTCGGCGTTGCTTTACGCGCGCGCGACCGCCGCGCGGTCTGGCGCGCTGGACTGCGGCTCCGGCGCACGCAGGAGCAGCATCAGCAGCAGCATGCCGATAACGGCGAAGCCAATGATCATGAAGCCGTCGATATAGGCCAGGACATTGGCCTGGACTTGCACCGAATGGGCGAGGAGCGCGGTTCCGCGGGCGCTGGCCTGAGCCTCGCCGACCGAGCGCCCAGCCAGGGCCCGGGCATAGGCCTGCAGCCGGTCGTGGGTGAGCTGTGATGCGGGGGTGACGTGCAGCCCGATGTAATTCGAGTGCACCTGCTCGCGCACCCGGATAATGGTCTGCACGAAGGCCGAGCCGATTTGCGCCCCGAACAGGCGCCCGGTTTGCAGCACCGCGCCGAAGGTGAGAACCTGGGTCGGGTCCAGGTTCTGCAGGTTGAGCCAAACCAATGACGTCAGCCCGATGGACTGCCCGAACGCCTGTACGATCTGCGAAGGCAGGAAGTCGTCGCCGATCCACTGGTCGGTGAGCTGAGCCGCCATGAAGCAGGCGACGCCGATGAGGGCAAAGCCCACGGCGGTCAAGAGCCTTGCGTCTATGAAGCGAAGCATCGTCGCCGCCACGGGCGCCAGCAGGAATTGCGGCAGCGCAATCCACACCAGCACGCTGCCCACTTCCATCGCCCGGTAACCCTGGACGGTCGTCAGGTACTGCGGGATGATGTAGGAAGTGGACAGAATGGAGAAGCGGAAAAACGCGATGAAGAGAAAGAGCAACGGGAAGTTGCCGCTGGCCGCGAAGCGAAGATCGATCCAGGGTCGGGGATTGGTCAGTTCCTGCACGACGAAGGCGGCGAGCAGGAGGCCACCGCCCAGCAGGAGTCCGCAAATCAGTCCTGAATTCAGCCAGTCGAGCCGGTTGCCCTGGTCGAGAG
>NZ_JBKQOT010000294.1:0-7925 GCF_052145395.1 Roseiarcus sp. | reverse complement strand
GGCGCGTGAGCGACCGTGTCCAGTTTGTCCTTCCAGCTGTGTGACTTCCTCCGGAATTCCTCAATGTTCGCCCCGGTGGGCGAGACTTGAATGCACCATCCTAACGCAATTCGAAAGGAGCCGACATGAGCGCCTATTCGTCCGCGGAACCTTGAGCCAGCGCCGTCAACGCAATCAGGGAAAAAGCCAAGCTGTTGAGCATCTACTCGATGATGGCCACGACTGCCGCAGGCTCGGGGCATCCGACTTCGTGCATGTCCGCCGCCGAGCTGGTGGCCGGAGTGTTTTTTCACGCGATGAAGTTCGATCCGAAGAACGCGAACTCGAATGAAAACGATCGTTTCGTGCTTTCGAAAGGCCACGCTGCGCCGTTGCTCTACGCCGCACTGGCGGAGGCGGGCGTGTTTCCGGTTTCGCGGCTGATGACGCTGCGGCAGTTCACCAGCGAGTTGGAGGGCCACCCGACGCCCCGGATTCATGGCGTGGACGCCGCGACGGGGTCGTTGGGCCAAGGACTTTCGGTAGGCTCGGGCCTCGCGATCGGCGCGCGGCTGGATAAGAGTCCGACAAGGGTCTACGTGCTTACCGGCGACGGCGAATTGGCGGAAGGACAGATCTGGGAAGCCGCCGCGTTCGCTGCGCATTACAATCTCGATAATTTGACAGTGATTGCCGACATCAACCGGCTCGGCCAGAGCGAGCCGACGATGTACCAGCACGACATGGAACGCTACCGGCTGAAATTCGAGTCGGAAGGTTTCGATACGCAAGTGATTGACGGACATGACGTGGCCGCGGTGCTCGCGGCGCTGGATCGCGCCAAGACCGTGAGAGGGCGGCCGCAGGCCATCGTGGCGCGAACGATTAAGGGCCACGGCTTCAGCCTGGTCGCCGACAAACTGAACTGGCACGGCAAACCGTTCTCGAAGGAACAGCTTGCCGCCGCGATTCAGGAAAAGGGCGGCGGACCGACGGTCCTGCCCGACCCGGGAAAATCGTTCGAGCGAACCTCACTGCCGAAGCCGCCGGAATTCGCCACTCCCGCGGCGCCGGACTACGCCAAGGATGCGAAGGTGGCGACGCGCGAGGCGTACGGGTTCGCGCTGAAGCGGCTGGGAGCTGCGAACCCCAACGTGGTGGCCATATCGGGCGACGTGAAAAACTCGACCTTTTCGCAGGTATTCGGCGACGCGTACCCGGACCATTTTTGGCAAGGATATATCGCCGAGCAGAACATGGTGAGCGTCGCGGTAGGATTGCAGGCGCGCGGCAAAACGCCCTTCGCCGACACGTTCGCCTGCTTCCTTTCGCGCGCCTATGACAATGTGCGCATGGCGGCCATCAGCCGCGCGAACATCAACCTGTGCGGGTCGCACTGTGGCGTCTCGATCGGTGAGGACGGTCCATCGCAGATGGCGCTCGAGGATATCGGCATGTTCCGCGCGGTGCATGGCTCGGCTGTTTTCTATCCGAGTGACGCCGTCTCGGCGGAGCGCCTGACGGAGGCGATGGCTCGGCGCGCGGGCATCAACTATTTGCGCACTTCGCGACCGAAAATGCCCATTCTGTATTCGAACGATGAGAAATTCCCAATTCCGGGTTTCAAAGTGCTGCGCAAGAGCGCGGAAGACAAGGCGACTGTGATCGGCGCCGGCGTGACCCTGCACGAAGCGCTGAAGGCGGCGGATCAACTGAGACCAGCGGGAGTTGCGATTCGCGTGATCGATCTCTACTGCGTGAAGCCTCTGGATGGCGAGGCGCTGGCCGCCGAGGTCGGCGCGACGGGCGGCCGGCTGGTGACCGTCGAAGATCATTGGCCGGAGGGTGGATTAGGCGAGGCCGTGTTGCATGCCTTGGTTGCCGCGGGAGCGGCGCCTGCAAAATTCAAACTGTTGGCTGTGAACGGCCTGCCACATTCTGGTAAACCCGATGAGCTTGTCGATGCGTTTGGCATTTCTGCGCGCCACGTTGTTGAGGCGGTGAAGGGCCTTCTATAGGCCGCGCAAGCCAAGGGGCACGGATCGGCCAAGAGCCCGACCACGGCAACCCGATCAATCGCGGCTCGCATTGCCGCAAAGGACGGCGCTTTTGGGAGGAGGAGATGGTCGAAGCGCCCGGGTGGCCTGGAATTCCGGCTCGGTGGACATCAAGCGCCAAGGACGGGGTCGGCGCCGCCCTCAGCGAGGGCAGCCGGGTATGGTTCACCATCAGTCACGGCATCGTCAATGAAATCTACTACCCACGCGTTGACCAAGCTTGCGTCCGCGATCTCGGGCTCATCGTCACCGACGGGGACACTCTCTTCGCCGAGGTCAAGCGCGATTGCGAGACGGTCGTCGAACGTATCGAGGATGGGGTTCCCGCTTTCCAGCTGACGAGCACGCATCGCGGCGGCCGATTCCGGATGATCAATCGCGTGATCGCGGACCCACGCAGCGATTCGATCGTGCTGCACATTCGCCTCGAAGACTCCTCCAGGGCGGGGCTCCGCGTGTTCTCTCTGCTCGCGCCGCATCTCATCAACGCGGGGGCGCACAACAACGGCCAGCTCGGCGAGTACAAGGGACACGAGATGCTTTGCGCTCTCGGCGGCGGCACGCATCTGGCGATGCTGGCGAGCCCGCCGTTCCTCGCCAGGTCCGTCGGCTTCGTCGGCGTCTCGGACGGATGGCGGCAGCTTCGCAACCATCGGCGGCTGACCGACCAGTACGACACAGCGACCGATGGGAACGTCGCCTTGTCCGCTGAGCTTGCCATGGGAGCCGACGGCGCCTCGGTTCTCGCGGTCGGTTTCGGCCGAACCAGGGCGGAAGCCGCCTTTCACGCCCGGACGTCGAGCATGACCCCCTTCGAGACGATCTTGAATGACTATTCGGCCGGCTGGCGCGCCTGGCAATCCGGCTTGCGCACGATGGAGCGGCGCGCTCATGGCCAGAACATCTATCGGGTGAGCGCCAACCTGCTTCGTGTTCATGAGACGCCGACGTTCCCGGGAGGCGTCATCGCCAGCCTGTCAATTCCGTGGGGCTTCAACAAGGGTGACGACGATATGGGGGGCTACCATCTCGTCTGGCCCCGCGATCTGTGCGAAACCGCCGGCGCGCTGCTCGCGTGCGGCGCGCGCAGCGAGGTCCGCCGAATCCTGCGCTATCTGCGGGCGACCCAGGAGGGAGACGGGTCGTGGGGGCAGAACTATTGGCTCGACGGCGCGCCCTATTGGAGCGGCGTGCAGCTCGATGAGTGCGCCTTCCCCGTGCTGCTCCTGGACATGGCCCGACGCGAGGGCGCGCTTGGGCCTCCGGACCTGCAACCGTTCTGGCCGATGGTCAAGCGCGCGGCGGGCTTCGTCTTGCGCACCGGACCCAGAACCAAGCAAGACCGCTGGGAGGAGAACGCTGGCTATACGCCGTTCACGCTCGCGGTCGCCATTGCGGGGCTGCTCGCCGCGGCCGAGATCGCCGAAGCCTGCGACGTCGAGGAGTTGCCAGCTCTGCTGCGCGACACGGCCGACGCCTGGAACGAGCAGATCGAGGACTGGATCTATGTCAAGGATACGCCGCTCGCGCGGGAAGCCGGCGTCGCTGGCTATTACATACGGGTGGCGCCCGAATCTCCCGTGATGGGGCGCCCGGACGTTCACGGAATGATCCAGGTGCGCAACCATGAGGCGGGAGGCGGAGCGATCGCCGCGGACGAACTCATCAGCACGGATGCGATCGCGCTCGTCCGGTTCGGGCTGAGGGCGCCCGACGATCCGCGCGTGCTCAGCACGATCGCGGTCATCGATCGCCTGCTCAAGGTCGAACTGCCCCAGGGCTCCGGCTGGCGCCGCTATAACCTCGACGGCTACGGTGAGAAGGCGGGCGGGAGTCCCTTCGACGGAGTCGGGATCGGCCGCGTCTGGCCGCTCCTGGCGGGCGAACGGGCGCACTACGCGCTTGCGGCGGGAAAGCGCGAGGAGGCGGAGGCGTTGCTCGCGACGATCGAGGCGCAGACCAGTCCTGGCGGCCTCATCCCCGAGCAGGTGTGGGACTCCGCGCCCATTCCCGAAAGGGGGCTCGCGCCCGGAAAACCGACCGGCTCAGCGATGCCCCTCGTCTGGGCGCATGCGGAATATGTGAAGCTGTTGCGCTCGCTCGCGGATGGCAGGGTGTTCGACATGCCCCCCCACGCGATGCGCCGCTACCTCGCCAAGAAACGGCCCGCCCGCTGCCGCCCGTGGCGCGAGGATTGCCCCGCGGCCAACGTTCTGGCCGGCCAGACGCTGCGGCTCGATCTCCCCGACGAGTCAATTGTCCGCTACACGCGCGACAACTGGAAGAGCCAGGCCGACGTCGCGACGAGGGACACGGGCCTTGGCCTGCATGTCGCAGAATTGCCGACGGCGGGAATGGAGCCGGGCGGCAACCTCGTCTTCACCTGGCGCCGGAAAGCCGACGAGGTCTGGCGCGGGCAGGATTTTGAGGCGCGCGTCATTGCGCCGTGAGCCCAGACATAAGCAGGGGGCGAATAACTGAATTCCGAGGGATACGTCACGGTCGATTTTATGAGATCGCCGGGCGGAGAAACCGCAGCGCCTTCGAGCCGAGTCGGCCAATGACGGCGGCGAAATTGACGCCGACCGCTCCCGGCGCTGATTCCGTAGTCGGCGGCGCGCCGCGCGAGATGGGCCGCACAAGCGCTCGCGACCAGAGTCTTGGTGGGCGCGCGGCCCACGTCTTCGCGGTTCCGCCGAGGAGCGTCCTGACGCCCGACGTTGCCTTGAGTGTGCTTGAGGGGCGGCCTGCCGTTGAAACTTTCGAACAGGGTGCGCCCGCCACCAAGGCAATATCACACTGGCGCAGCGTCGCAACGTATCGTCGCACCGCTGCACTCACTCGTTTACACTGCGATCTATGCAGGAATGTCCCGCACCACCTCGGTCAACTTGCCGGAACTGATTTCGTAGAAGAAGCCGTAGAGCTTGATGTGCTTCGGCACAGCAGGGCTCGAACGAAGCAACGCGATATCATGCTTGATCGACATCTCGAAATCCATGATGGCAAGGCTATCGTGATCAAACATCGTTGTGATATCAGTATGATAATGATCATGGAACTCCTCGATGAGCAGCTCGGGCGTTAGAGTCGTCGTGCCGCAGAAAGAGTGGTGAACCACGACGACATTCTGAACGCTGAATATATAGTTCATGGCCGCCACGGACTCTAGCGCGAAGGCAGCGCGCCCACCCGCGTTGGTCTCGGTAAATAGTGTCCTTGTGTGGCCAATCCGATTGCCAGATTCGTCGAGAATGTTTTCACCGGGATAGACCTCGTCCCCAAAATACTCGGCGATGGCCTGTGGGATTTCGGCCGCCCGAGGGTCAAAGCAGTAAATGACAAGTGTCTTCATCGGGATGGCCTGGTTCGCGCCCTCGAAGGTGTTCATATCGAATCCGGGGTTGTTTTCTGTACTCGAAAGCGCTGAACTTGCTCATTTTCTTTCTCCACAGGCGTTCGACTGCGCACAGATCAGCCGGCCCGGCGACTTGCCGATCTCGCAAAGGCATTGAGGTACGGGGATCGGTTGAACGCCGATGCCTCTGCTAAGATTTGGTCTACTTTCACGCACCAATAGAGCGCGATTTCGCGATCGACTTTAGGAGATTCGCCCAGGACTCGTCGAACGACTTGGCCCCATCGGATTGGAGGTCCGCCGCCAGGGCGTCGAGATTCACGCCCGCCTTGACGATCTCCGAAAGCGTCGCACTCGCGGGCCCTCCATCACGTGGCAGAAGGCGGCCGACATCACCGTGATCGGCGAAATCGAGGAGCGTCTCTTCAGGCATCGTGTTGATGGTGTTGGGCGCGGCCAACGCGCCGATGTAGAGCGTGTCCGAGGCTTTCGGATCCTTCGTGCCTGTGCTCGCGAACAATAGCCGCTGCGGGCGCGCGCCGAAATTCTCGAGCCTCTGCCAGCGATCGGAGTCGATGAGCTCGCGATAGGCAGCATAGGTTGACCCCGCGATGGCGATCCCCGGTCGATCGCGCAGCTCGCTTGGAAGTTTGTCTGTCGTCGCCTTGTCCCAGCGGCTGACGAACAACGACGCGACTGAGCGGACGTCGGGGCTCAGGCCCGCCGCGATCCGGCGTTCCAGGCCGCGCATATAAGCCTCCGCCGCAGCGACGTAGTGCGCCCGTGAGAAGAGCAGCGTGACGTTGACCGGCACGCCGCTGAAGATCGCCTCCTCGATTGCTGACGCGCCCTCCTTCGTCCCGGGGATCTTGATGAAGAGATTGGGCCGGGCCGCGGCGGCGTGGAGGGATTTTGCCGCTTTGACCGTCTTCTGCGTGTCATAGGCGAGCAGCGGCGAGACTTCGAGCGACACCCAGCCGTCCACGCCGGCCGTGCGCTCGTGGATCGGGCGGAAGAGGTCGGCTGCTTGTTGCAGATCGGCGATGGCGAGCTGGAAGAACAAATTCTCGGTTGCAACGCCGCTCTTGGTCATCGCGTGGATATCCGAGTCGCAGGCGGCGCTTTTGGAGACGGCGTGGTCGAAAATCGTGGGATTCGAAGTCAGGCCAGTGATCGACAGCGTATCGATGTAGCGCTTCAGCGTGCCCGAGGTGAGCAGGTCGCGCGTGATATTGTCGAGCCATAGACTCTGGCCCGCGACGCGCAGTTTTTCGGTGGCTTTCATGTCCGATCTCCCAGATTTCTTAATGGCGAAAACGCGACGCGGTCGACCGCGCCAAGTCGGATCCGTGTCGATCGCAACTCGGTCAGCTGATACTGCGAAAGCGCCTCCGCATCCTTCGCCTGATGTCCCTGCTTCGGAGAGACGGTCGTGACCCGCCTTTTCAGATCGCCCTGAGGCAGCGAGAATGCTCCGATCGGCCACGCTCCGATTGAGGCCCGTCCCAGGTCCCGGACAGTGTGGCGGTCTCCTGAGCCAAAATGACGGTGAAAAGCTCGTCTTGATCCGTCCACATCGCTGTGGGCGACCAACCGCCCGCTCGAAGGAGAACCCCGACGTCCCTCGGCCCGTATTTCAAACTATTTTCCGTATGGATCGTCTCGCCCTCGGCCATGCGAAAAAAATGACCGTCCACTGCAAACTCTACATCCCGTTCCGCCTTCAGATGCATTTCGATCCGCGCCTCTTCATCGTTCCAGCGTGCGAGGTGGTGAAAGGCGTCAACGGGAATCGACCCGCGAAGCTCCCCGTTGATTCGATGTAAAATATTGCGATTGAACGCAGCCGTTACTCCGGCCGCGTCGTTATATGCGGGCAAAAGAATGCTTTGGTCCTTGATTCGGTCGACGCCGATCAACAGCATCGAACCGCCGCCCAAAGTGGACGCCATACTCCGCAACAAATTAACGGCCTCGGGAACGAGAAAGTTACCGATGGTAGAACCAGGAAAGAATCCAAGCCGAGGGAGCCGCTCGACCCATGGCGGAAGCCGTACGGCTTTCGTAAAGTCCCCTTCGATCACGTGTATTGCTAGCTCTCGAAATATCGTCGAAATATTTGTCGCCGACTCCGTAAGCATACCACCCGAAATGTCGATGGGCACGTACGCTGCTGGATTGAGCGCGGTAAGCAGAATTGGCGTTTTAGAACATGAGCCAGACCCGAATTCGACGACCGCCCGCCCAGGCCCAACAAGCGCGGCGATATCCGGGCTCCTCGCTGAAGGGAGTGGGTAAAGCCGCGTTCCGATTGACATTATTAGCCACGGGCGTTCGACCAGTTTGTTCCAGTTGAAGCAGCAATGATTCGAGGATGTCGTCGTAGCTTTTGAAGATTCGGTTCTAGAGCCAGTTGTCGCGCATATATTGCCAAACGTTCTCGACTGGATTGAGCTCTGGCGATTTGGAGGGCAAGGGGACGAGCGTCATGTTTTCGGGCACTTGCAGCTTCGCGGTGACGTGCCACCCGG